>JAMPDR010000051.1 GCA_023665555.1 Ruminococcus sp. | reverse complement strand
GATGCAAAAAAGGCTGCAATTGCATATTTCATCATGGGCAGAAGTGAAAACAGCCGCAACCGCGTTTTCACCGAGAAGAACGGCGAAATCTTTACAGAACCGTTTGACGTTTCAAAGGTTGAAGATCCGTCGCTCATCATCTATGCCGCAATCAGACAGTTTGAAAACAAACTTATCGTAACCAACGGCGATCAGACAGACACTATCTACGACTCAATGAAAAAGGGCAAGCACTGCCTTCGCCATCCGCTTATGCAGCGCGAGTTTGAGCCTGACAGACCGAACTTCACTCCGAGAATCAGCGGTATGCTCACATTTGAGAACGGCGATTTCACCTATGAAATGAGTATTCTCAAATCTGCTGACGCAGAGGGCACGGCATGCAACAGATATTTCTTCTCATATCCGCCGATTGCAGGACTTGGTCATTTCATTCACACTTACGTTTGCGACGGTAATCCGATTCCGACTTTCCAGGGTGAACCTGAAAGAGTTGCAATCCCCGATGATATTGACGAGTTCACAAATAACCTTTGGAACAACCTTAACAGTGACAACAAAATTTCACTTTATGTTCGCTATGTTGACCTTGCAACAGGTGAGGCTGACAGCAGAATGATCAACAAGAATAAATAAAAATTCCATTATACGCCTTGTCCGGCTACAGCAAGGTGTACAGAAAAATTTTTCAATTAACTATTGTAGCCGGAAAGGCTATGGAAATTATTATGGCTGACAGAGATTCATATATTTCACCGTTTTCAACAAGATATGCAAGCGCTGAAATGCAGCATATCTTTTCGGATAATTTCAAATTCCGTTGCTGGAGAAGGCTTTGGATTGCTCTTGCAAAAGCGGAAAAACAACTCGGTCTTGACATCACAGATGAGCAGATTGCAGAACTTGAAGCTAATAAAGATAACGTAAACTTTGACGTTGCGGAAGAGCGCGAGAGAATCGTTCGTCATGACGTTATGAGCCATGTTTATGCTTACGGCAAGCAGTGCCCGAACGCAGAGCCGATCATTCATCTTGGTGCAACCTCATGCTATGTCGGCGACAACACCGATGTTGTGATTTTGCGTGAAGCATCAAAAATCGTGCTTCAGAAGGCTGCACAGGTTCTCAAAAACCTTTCTGCTTTCGCAAAGGAATATAAGTCACTTCCGTGCCTTGCATATACACATCTTCAGCCTGCTCAGCTGACAACAGTCGGCAAAAGAGCAACCCTTTGGATGTACGAATTAAGCCAGGACATCGAGAACCTTGAATTCCAGCTTTCGGCATTGAAACTTCTCGGTTCAAAAGGCACAACAGGCACACAGGCAAGTTTCATGGAACTGTTTGACGGTGACGAAGAAAAAATCAAGAAGCTTGAAAAACTCATCGCTGAGGACATGGGCTTTGATGGCTGTGTTCCCGTTTCGGGTCAGACTTATTCAAGAAAGGTTGACGCATACTTCCTTTCAGTGCTTTCTGGCTTTGCTCAAAGCGCATATAAATTTGCCAATGACATGCGTATTTTGCAGTCATTTGAAGAAATGGAAGAGCCGTTTGAGAAGAACCAGATCGGTTCATCTGCAATGCCGTATAAGCGCAATCCGATGAGAAGTGAGCGTATCTGCGCACTTGCAAGATATGTCATCATCAACTCAATCAACCCTGCAATCACAGCAGGCACACAGTGGTTTGAAAGAACACTTGACGACAGCGCAAACAAGCGCATTTCAACCGCCGAAGCATTTCTTGCTGTTGATTCTATCCTTAACATATACATCAATGTTACAAACGGACTTGTTGTTTATGACAAGGTTGTTAATCGTCGAGTTATGGAGAAACTTCCGTTCATGGCAACTGAAAACATCATGATGGAATCTGTAAGACGCGGCGGCAACCGTCAGGAACTTCACGAGGCTTTGCGCGTTCATTCTCATGCCGCAGCTGCTAAGGTTAAACTTGAGGGCGGTGTGAACGACCTTATCGACCGCATTGCTCATGATGATGCTTTCCCGCTTTCAAAAGAAGAAATCGAAAGTCAGCTTGATCCGCTCAAGTATACAGGCAGAAGTGCATCGCAGGTTGATGAATTCCTGGCTGATGTTGTTGCTCCGATTCTCGATCGCTACAGCGACGTTGAAATCAAATCAGAACTCAAAGTTTAATTTAATTGAAAGGTTTTTGTGCGGCGGTATGCGTCCGAACTTGTTGTGACTTTCAGCGCATACCCGCATAATTAAATGGTTTTAGTTATGAAAGAATTTGAATTGAAATACGGCTGCAACCCGAATCAGAAGCCGTCAAAAATATTTATGGAGGACGGAAGTGAACTTCCGATTGAAATCCTCGCAGGACGTCCCGGTTACATTAACTTCCTTGATGCGTTCAACTCATGGCAGCTTGTTCGTGAAATCAAAGAAGCACTCGGTATGCCTGCCGCAACTTCATTTAAGCACGTAAGTCCGACTTCGGCAGCAGTAGGTTTGCCTCTTAGCGACACTCTTAAAAAGGCTTGCTTTGTTGATGATGTTGAAGGCCTTGACGAATCTCCGCTCGCATGCGCTTTTGCAAGAGCAAGAGGCACTGACAGAATGTGCTCTTTCGGTGACTGGATCGCACTTTCAGATGTTTGCGATGAAACAACTGCGATGCTCATCAAACGTGAAGTATCAGACGGTGTTATCGCTCCCGGCTATACTGACAAGGCGCTTGAAATTCTCAAACAAAAGAGAAAAGGCAACTATAATATTGTTAAAATCGACCCGAACTATGTTCCTGCGCCGATTGAACGCAAGCAGGTTTTCGGAATAACTTTTGAGCAGGGCAGAAACAACTTTGAAATCAATGAAGCACTGCTTTCAGACATCGTAACTGAAAATAAAAATCTTCCCGACAGCGCAAAAAGAGATCTCATTATTGCTTTGATTACTCTTAAATATACTCAGTCAAACTCAGTTTGCTATGCAGTTGATGGTCAGGCAATCGGTGTCGGCGCAGGTCAGCAGTCAAGAATTCATTGCACAAGACTCGCAGGAACAAAGGCAGATACATGGTTCCTCAGACAGCATGAAAAGGTATTGTCACTTCCGTTTCTGCCGACAATGAAGCGCCCGGACAGAGATAACGTAATTGACGGTTACATCAACAAGAACGAAGAAGATGTTTGCGCAGACGGCAACTGGCAGAAGTATTTCACTGTTCAGCCGGAACCGTTCACACAAAAGGAGCAGGAGAAATATCTTGCATCAATCAGCGGAGTTGCTCTCGGTTCAGACGCATTCTTCCCGTTCAGCGACAACATTGAAAGAGCAAAGAAGAGCGGTGTATCATACATTGCACAGCCGGGCGGCTCAATTCGTGACGATGCAGTTATTGACTGCTGTGACAAATACGGCATGGTAATGTCGTTTACCAAGATGCGTTTGTTCCACCATTAATATCAATAGAACTATCAAGCTGACAAGAGCATATTTATCTTTTGTCAGCTGTATTTTCATATTGCGGGGCAGATTGTGCATATCGTAAGATATCGTCCGCAGTGCTTGCGCACGGCTCATATTGCGGGGTAGATTGTACCTATTGTAAGATATCGTCCGCAAATGAGGCTAACGCGGCTAAATTATGCTACGCATAGCTAAATTGCTTATGCAGCTAAATTTGACTGTGTCAAGCGAAATTGCTCACTGCGTTCGCAACTGATTTATATGGTCTTGTTTTAACTAAAACTTTACATTGTGCTAACGGTAAGTTTGTATCGATGTCCTTCGGACATCTTGGAGCACCCTTCAGTCAAAAATACTTCGTATTTTTGACAGCTTCCCTTTCAGGGACGCCTTTTAAAGCCTCGCCCTGAAAGGGGAGGTGCCTGCGTTAGCAGGCGGAGGGGTGATGACACGAAGTGGCATTATATGCCTTCCTCACCGAGGAAGGTGGCGAAAATGCGTAGCATTTTTGACGGAAGGAGTTTACACAACCTTTTAAGTTGTTTGCTTGCTGTCTTATACAAAAATGTAAAGTTTTAGATGTTACAAGGTAGTAGGGCTCCTCATTAACAACATCGCTAACAGATACAAGAGAAAATCAAAATACGAAGAAAACTTTACAGGAGGCGCATATTATGGCAAATCTCAGCGACATTGAAATTGCTCAAAACTGCAAAATGAAGCATATCAAGGATATTGCTGAAACGGCAGGTATTGATGAAAAATACCTTGAGCAATACGGAAATCACAAGGCAAAAATCGACCTTTCAATCCTCGATGAAAACACAGAAAAAAGCGGAAAGCTGATTCTTGTGACCGCAATTACACCGACTGCGGCAGGTGAGGGAAAAACCACAACAACCATCGGACTTGCGGACGGAATGAGAAGAATAGGCAAGAACGTTGTTGTTGCACTGCGTGAACCGTCACTCGGCCCTGTTTTCGGAGTCAAAGGCGGTGCGGCAGGCGGCGGATACGCGCAGGTTGTGCCGATGGAGGATATTAACCTGCATTTCACAGGTGATTTTCACGCAATCGGTGCGGCGAACAATCTGCTTGCCGCCATGCTCGACAATCACATTCAACAGGGTAACGAACTTGGAATCGATGTGAGAAAAATCACATGGAAACGCTGTGTTGATATGAATGACCGTCAACTGCGTTTCATAACTGACGGACTCGGAGGAAAGACCAACGGAACACCGAGAGAAGATGGTTTTGACATCACCGTTGCATCTGAAATTATGGCTGTGTTCTGCCTTGCAACCTCAATTGCAGACCTCAAAGAAAGGCTCTCAAAAATTATAGTAGGCTATACCTATGACGATAAGCCTGTTACTGCAAAGGATCTGAACGCAGTCGGCGCAATGACAGCACTTTTGAAAGATGCAATCAAACCGAATCTTGTTCAAACGCTTGAAGGCACACCTGCGTTGGTTCACGGCGGACCGTTTGCCAACATTGCTCACGGCTGTAACTCGGTGATTGCAACAAAAACAGCAATGAAACTCGGCGATTACGCAATCACTGAAGCAGGTTTCGGTGCTGACCTCGGAGCGGAGAAGTTCCTTGACATCAAGTGCCGCATGGCAAACCTTGAACCCTCAGCAGTTGTTATGGTGGCAACTGTTCGTGCGCTGAAAATGCACGGCGGTTTGGCTAAAAACGAACTTGCAGAAGAAAATCTTGATGCACTTGAAAAAGGTATACCAAACTTATTAAGACACGTTTCGAACATTAAGAATGTATATAAACTTCCGTGTGTTGTTGCAATCAATCGTTTCCCGACTGACACAGACAAAGAAATTGAGTTCATCATTGAAAAGTGTAAAGAACTCGGAGTTAATGTTGCTCTTTCCAATGTTTGGGCAGAGGGCGGCAAAGGCGGCGAAGAACTTGCAAAAGAAGTTGTTCGTCTTTGTGAGGAAGAAAAAGGCAGCTTCACTTTCAGCTATGACGATGGAATGACGATTGAAGAAAAGATCAAAGCAGTTGTAACAAAAGTATACGGCGGCAGTGAAGTTTCGTTTATGCCGGCGGCAAAAAAGCAGATTGAGCGACTGACCGAACTTGGCTTTGGTTCATGTCCGGTGTGCATTGCAAAAACGCAATATAGCTTTTCTGACGATCCGAAAAAACTCGGAGCACCTGAGAACTTTACCGTAACGGTTAAGAATGTGAAAATGAGTGCAGGTGCAGGCTTTGTTGTAGTTCTGACCGGTGACATCATGACCATGCCGGGACTTCCGAAAAGGCCGGCGGCAGAAAAGATCGACGTTGACAACAGCGGCAAAATCACGGGTTTGTTCTAAATTGAAGTTTAATATGATAAGGTCAGGGAGTTCTCTTGATTAGGTGAACTCCCTGCCTTTATGCGTGGTTGCACAAACGAGATTGCAATATTATTGTACTCATATTAACGTGGATGTGTGAGAAATGGATATAAAATGCAGCTAAAATGTATCCACAAAATTTTGTGATGATGAGAATTCAAGCATGATTTAGCCGCGAACAACGTGAGCCTTCTCTGCGGACTCAATCTCACGATAGGCACAATCTTCCCCGCAATATTAGCTATACGCAAGTACCACAAACGGAGAGTCGCATCTGACTCTCCGTTAATTTCATTTATATGGTTTTTATCTCACCATACCCACAACAGACTCGATTCCCCACAGAGCCACATCATAGATTCTGCTTGCCGCCGCTTGCAGATCGGTGAGCAGGTTGCCTGTGTAGCTGTTGACTATCTCAGGTTCAATGGCAATGTAGCCGCTTTCGTTTCCTACTCCTTCAGCATCAGCAAAGTAATTGTCGGGGATGTAAATGTAATAGCTGTTGCCCCTTGAAATTTGCTGTGCGTTCAGCTTGAAAGCAACGTTTGTTTTTGTGCTGTCAACCGTGAAACCGATTCCGCTTAAGCCGCCCAAAAGTGAACAGCCTGTTTCGCTTGAAACAATGCTTTTTTCGGTTTTGCCTGCGAACCAAACACCGACCTCTGTTTTCGGAATACTGTAAAGCAATACATAGTCGTCGTCTGCGTTTTGAGTGCAAACCGAAATGTCCGTGTCACTGTTTCCGTAGGCAGTGAACTGATTGTCTAAGCAAAAAGCGATTGCGCCCTTGGCACTGCCGTCATTGTAATAGGCATAGTAAATCTTGTCTTTGACGAGCGGTGTTTTGGGATTCGAAAACAGATTTGAATCTCCGCTTGCATAAACTGCAACACCGCACAAAATGCTGATTGCAACAATGATTGCCGTGATGATGATTGATTTCTTGTTCATGATGATCACTCCTATGATTTAATTATTATTGTGTTTATTTAATTATTTTATCCCAAAAATCTGTTGCTGCTTTTTCACCTTTCAGCAAGTATATTATTGCGGTACAAGGATATATCCACCAAAATAATATAATCGCAAGTCCTGTTGTCATAACTTTCACTCCTTTTTTATTTTATACCCCACCGTGTTCCTCTGCATAAATTCTGTTTTCTTCATTGCCGTATTTCACGGCGAGTTGATGAACGGTGTTGCCTGACACATCACGTGAATTGATATCAGCGCCCTTTTGCACAAAGCAGTCAACCGTGTCGCTGTTGCAGAACACAACGGAAAAGAAAAACGCAAGCCTATCCGTATATGATGTGAAAGCATTGTCTTTTTTTGAAAGTTCTGCAATTGCACCTTGTGAATCGCCCAGAAGCGTTTTCTCAACTAATGGGTCAAGTCCCGTTGTGCCGAAAGTCTGATAAACTGCGTTGGCAATTTTGCTGACAGTGTTATATGAAAGCACGCTGATGCAGTCGATTGCATATTGAAGTACACCGTCATTGAGGAAAATTGTGTTTTTCAAAAGCGAGTCGATCAGGCTGTCGTCGCCTTTTGAAATTGCAAGCATGAGTGGATTGCTCAAATCAGTTTTGGCGGTTGTGCGCTCTGTTGTGGTCACGCTTTGCACTGGTTTGCTGTTGTTCAGCATTATGCCGACCGTCACAGACACTGCAATGATACAAATGCATGCCGCAATTGCAGTGATTCGTTTTGCCGTCTTGCTCAGTCCGATGTGAGTTTTGGTTTTGACATCAGTATTGGGTATTTCAAGACCGACTTTTTCAAAGGCCTTTGATTTAATTGACTGTGCGGTTTTTTCGCCGATCTCAACGTCATAATCTTTGAGCAGTTCGCTCATTTCGCTGACGTCAAGCTGATTAAACAGCTTATCTTCAAAGCTTTTGCCTTTCATAGAACACACCTCCCAATAAGATTTTCAGTTTCGCCTGCGCACGCTTTGCTCTTTTCTGAACAGCATCAGGCTTCATCTTCAGCCTTGCGGCAATTTCCTTTGCTGTTTCGCCGAAAAGGAAACGTCTGATAATAATTTCGCTGTCAGGCTCACCGAGATTCTTCACCGCATCAAAAACAAGTTTCTTTTTCTCTTGTTTTTTTTCATCGCTTTCGGTCGCAAGTTCAAGCGGAACATCATCAAGGCTGACATTATCTTTGCCCTTTTGCAGTTTGCGAAGTTTTGAAATTCCGCATCGTTTTGCCAAAACGGCAAGATAGCCTTTAATCGTGCCTTTGCTAAGGTCAATTTCATCAATGTGACGATAAAAACTGACAAACACATCGGATGCACATTCTTCAGCGTCCTCCTTAGTGCCGAGAGGAACTAATGTCGATGAGCAAATGCTGAACACCAAAGCTGAATATTGTGAAACGAGGACATCAAAGCCTTTTGAATTGTCAGATTGAATAAGACTGAGCAATTGTTCGTCGTTCATCATGTTCCTCCTTTTGTCAGATTTTGTATCTTCATAATTATATACGCGCCGCCGAGCAAAAAACGGACACGTATTGGAAAGAATTTTTTATTTTAGTACCTTGGCACACCTAAAACTTTACATTATATGCTGTGACTTTTTCCGAATAACTGCGTTACATTCCTTGACAGGCGACAGCCTGCCTGCGTCATGTGCCTTGTTATTCTAAAAAATTCTCGCATCTATTTATAAACTTTTAGATGTGACAAGGTACTAGTATGCGGGTCAGCTTGTGCTAGTTGTAGGATGCAGTCCGCAGAGTGAAGTGTTAGGGTACTTGGAAAAAGCAATTGAAACGGTTGATATTTCTGGAAATTTGAGTATAATAAAATCAGGAAGTGATAAAGTGACTATATCCTTTATTGAAAGACCGATTGAAATTCCGATTGAACAGCGGAACACAGGTAAAGGCAACCCAAATGCTGTTCTGGTTTTTGACATCGATTTGAATAACAGACAAAAAGAATTGCTTGAAATGTTACCAGATTATAACAGTAGAGCGACAGTGACGAAAAAATCAGTAAACATGAAGGATTTGGCTGCGCTTACTGCAAAAACAGGTGTTGAATTTGCAATGTTTACCAAAGGAAACGAACGTCTTGTTGTGAGGGGAAATAGCTATATGGTGGATATTAATGCTGATATGGCAGCGGAACTAAACCATAATGGTTATCGCTGGAGTGGTCACACACATCCCGGACTGGATTTTTTATCTATGCAGCCTTCTGACGGAGATTATACAATTTTAGATTATTTTAAACAGAAAGTTTCAACTATATATAATTCAAAGGGCGACTTTAGAATGTTTGAGAAAAGAGGTCAATAATATGTGCATGTTATTTAACAGATATAAAAGAGAAATTGAAAGATATTGTCAGTCAAATAATCTCAGTTTTGAAAAGGCCAAAGAGCTTTCGCAGTGTTGGGGACGCAGTGATTTGTGGTTGCAATACCATGACCCATCAAAGGGTAAAGACGGCTTGCGTGATGAAACACCTGCACCGATTGTATTAAAAATGACAGTGGTAAATAACACACCTGTTTTTGAGCAAACCGAATACACTCAAAAGTATCTTGCTCAATGATTTAAATGAACATATGAAGCACTTTGAGAAATCAAGGTGCTTTTTTACATAATCCGACTATCTGTTGGAGAAATAGTCAAATTATGTAAGCCGCTCTGAATCAAAGCGGCTTAATGTAAGTATCATTATCCAAGAAAATAACTCTTGCTGTTGTCAAATGAAATTCCGCCCACGATTTTCTCAAGTGCTTTTTCATCGTACGGATAAAGTCCGCCATCTACCCATGAGCCGATGAGTGAGCAAAGAATTCTTCTGAAATATTCATGTCTGGGATATGACAGGAACGAGCGAGAATCTGTTACCATGCCGACAAATGCGCCGAGAACACCGAGATTCGCAAGCGTCTTAAGTTGAGTTGTCATACCGTCAATGTTGTCGTTGAACCACCATGCAGAACCAAACTGAATCTTACTTTTGGCTTCTGCTGACTGGAAGTTGCCAAGCATTGTTCCGAGAACATAGTTATCTTTAGGGTTGAGGTTGAACAAAATCGTTTTCGGAAGTAAATTATCTTTATCGAGTGTGTCGAGGAAACGTGACAAACCGTAAGCTACCTGCGGATCATCAATGGAATCAAATCCTGTGTCAGCGCCGATTGCATTAAACATTCTTGTGCTGTTGTTTCTCATTGCACCGAGGTGAAGCTCCATTGCAAAACCTCTTCTTGCATATTCGCGTCCGAAAAATACAAGTGTTTCAAACTTATATTGCTCAAGTTCATGTGTCGTCAAAGTTTTGCCGTTCTTTGCCTTGCGGAATATCTCTTCAAGTTCAGCATCAGTTGCCGGCGCATACGGAATGAAAGCCATTGATTGGTCGCTGGCGGCACAACCCATCTCTTTGAAGAAATCCATACGTTGCTTGAGTGCGTCTTTCATGTCGCTATAAGTTTCGATCTTCATGTCTGCGGCATTTTCAAGCGCTTCAAGATATGCGGCAAAATCAATTGTTTCGATGTTGATTACCTTGTCAGGTCTGAATGCAGGCAAAACCATGACGTCAAAATCGGAATCCTTCAGTTTCTGATGATATTCAAGGCTGTCGCATGGGTCGTCTGTTGTGCACAAAGCGAAAACATTTGATTTTTTGATGATCTCTTGCGGTGTGAAACCGCCGCTTGCGATTTTGTTCTCAGCCTCATCCCAAATCCGCTTTGCAGTATCTTCACAAAGAACGGTGTCAATATCGAAGTATCTCTGTAATTCAAGGTGGCTCCAATGGAAAAGAGGATTGCCGATTGCAAGAGTCAGTGTTTTTGCAAATGCTTTGAACTTCTCAAACGGTTCAGCGTCGCCTGTTATGTATTTTTCGTCAATGCCGCAACTTCTCATTGCGCGCCACTTATAGTGGTCACCTGTCAGCCACAGGTCATAAATGTTATTCGGTGCTTTATTTTCATAGATTTCTTTTGCAGTCAAGTGACAGTGCCAATCGAAAATCGGTTTGTTTTCGGCAAAATCATGGAACAGCTTTGATTGAGTGTCGCTGTTCAGCAAAAAGTCTTTATCCATAAATTTTTTCATGTTCGTTCAACTCTTTCTTTTAATAATGAGGAATGAGGAGTGAGGAATTAGGAGTTGCGGTCGCGAGAAAAATATCAATATGAATCAAATCGTTCGTCCGCGAAAATAAATTACATGTAATGGTTTAAGAGTTATTATAATAACAATCTATACAAACAGCTACTATCTACCTTTGCGGTTGAAAAGTTAAAATGTTATCGCCATCTTCCCCGCGTCATTAATTCCTCACTCCTAATTCCTAATTATTATAAATTATTCCCTCAAATAAGTCAACAACATTGCCGATATGAAGTCAGCAATGTTGTTTTCCTTTAATCATTATTCATGCGTTTGTTAATGTAATCGGCAAGCATATCAGCAGTGGCTTCAATGTCGAGTTTTGTGCTGTTGACCGAAATGTCATAAGAGCGGGAATCGCCCCATTTGCAACTGCAATAATAGTTGTGATATGACTTGCGGTATCTGTCTTTGCGCTGCATAAGGTCATATGCTTCTTTTTCGCTGATGTTTCCTGCGTCCATTGTGCGCTTTGCCTTGGCTTTCGGGTCGGCAAGAACAAAGATTGTGACGAGGTTGGGGAAGTCCTGAAGAACAATCTCAGAACAGCGTCCGACCACCACAAAGGAATCACCGTTTTGTGCCTTTTCGCGAAGAAAATCAAACTGCATGTTTGCGATTGCTTCGGCAGGTGAACTGCTGTGTCCGTTGACACTGCGTGAAAAAAGTCGGCTTCTCGGAACTTCGTCATATCTTTCAAGAGCAGCATGATCAACGCCCTTTTTCTTCGCAATCTCAAACATGATATTGCGGTCATATAATTCAAGGCCGAATTTTTCTGCAAGAAGAGTTGCGATCTGATGACCGCCACTGCCGAATTCTCTGCCGATTGAAATAATCAGTTGTTTAGACTTATCCATAGGTATTCCTTTCTGCTCACAACAATTTGATGATTTCATATTCATTCCTGTCTGTGAGCCGACAGGATGTAATTAAATTAGTGGTTAATTAGAAGCGGGTCCCTAAAAAATTAGGAATGTGTAGTGTAATTGGTGAGGAATTAGGAGTGAGGAGTTAGGAGTTGTGGTCGCGAGAAAAATATCATATGAATTAAATCATTCGTCCGCGAAAATAAATTTCATATAACGGTTAGAGATTTATTATAAATAACAATATATAAAATAACTGCTATCTACCTTTGCGGTTGAAAAGGTAAAATGTTATCGCCATCTCCCCCGCAACCTTAGTTCCTCATTCCTCACTCCTAATTCCTAATTATTTTACGTTCCTATTTAATTATCCTAACATCTGCTTAGCAGTATCTGATGAATATCATCAGCATTGAGATAACAAGTACTATGATTGTTGCAGGGACAACCTTTGCACAATATTTGCCCCAGCCGATGGGATAGCCGTTTTTGTTTGCAACAGATGTACCGACAACGTTTGCAGATGCACCAATCGGTGTTGCTGAGCCGCCGATATCAGTACCCATTGAAAGCGACCACACAAGAACAGAAAGTTCAACACCTGTTGCGGCTGAAAGACTGCGTATGATTGGTATCATAGTTGCGGCAAACGGGATATTGTCAACAAATGCACTTGCGATTGCAGAAACCCAAATAATGATTGCGAGCATGAGCAGAATATTGCCTCCGCTGATTTTTTCAATGAAGTTTGCAACTGTAACAAGGATACCTGTCTGCTCAAGACCGCCGACAACAACGAATAATCCAATGAAGAACAACAGTGTTTTATAGTCGATTCTCTTGAGAATTTCCGGAATATCTTTCGGCGCGGTTATCAGCGTTATAACAGCGATAAACAGACCAATCGTGGAAACGGTAAGTCCTGTGTTTGCGTGGGTGATGAGAAGTACCACGGCGCAAAGGAAAATCACTGTTGAAATGATAAACTGAGTTCTGTTTGTGATTGCCGATGACGGACTCGGAAGTGAGTCAATGTCAATGTCTGTTTTTGTTTTAAATTCCTTGCGGAAAATCAGGAAGAAATACAAAACGATGAATACCAGCGATACTGCGGCGATAAGACCTGTGTTGGTGATAAAATCGCTGAAAGAATATCCAAGCGATGTTCCTATAATAATGTTTGGCGGGTCACCGCACATTGTTGCGCTTCCGCCGAGGTTTGCGCAGAATATTTCCGAAAGTATCATCGGAATGGGGTTGAACTTCAAAAGCTGTGCAAGTTCAACGGTAACTGCCGCAAGGAAGAGGATAACAGTGATACTGTCAATGAACATTGAAAGCACTGCCGACATGAGCATGAACATCAGGAAAATCAAAACTGTTTTATAGTGCACCAGCTTTGCAATGAACATGCACATCCAGCGGAAGAATCCTGCTTTTGCCATACCCTCAACCATGACCATCATTCCTGCAATGAAAACGATTGTTTCCCAGTTGATGCCCGATGACGAAGAGGCAGATTCACCTGCACTATACCAGAATCCCGCGGTGAAAATTGATTTGATGTTGATGGTTTCAATAATAGCATCCATGCTGTGCATACCGATTCCGAAAACAACAATAATTGTTAATGCGGCGCAGGCAAGAGTTATCCAGTGACGCTCGATCTTTTCCGAGATAATCAGTATAAACATAGCAACGAAAATTACAACTGCCGCTATTTGACTGAACATTTTTACATCTCCTTCTTATTCGGTTATCTCCAAAAACTTTGGGCGCGAAATCCGGCAAAGTATTTTTGCATCATAGTGCCTAAAATACCTGTTAATGCACAGAGTATTGCCTGTGGTTTTTAGATGATCCCTTGATTTTACAACCCATGCATTATAGCACTCAAAGAAAGTAAAATCATCAGTAAAAAGATAAGAATATTAAGTTGAAATGTAAAAAAAATTAGTGAATTTTTACCGTTGAAAAATCAAGATTTTAAGGCTCTGTATAGATGAAAAACGCCGACTGTGTATCGGCGCTTTTGCTTTTTATCAGTCTATATATAGATCTCGGATTCCTTCAAGCGCTCTGATTGCCGAAATTGTCATGTTCAGCGATTCCTCGTCACGCGGGAACACAACGGCTTTCATAACGATTGAATCGCTTTTTCTTTTGGAAGATGAACTGTCGGCATAAAGAATTTCAAGAGTGTGCAGATTACCGCCGTACCGTTTGACGATTGCACCGACCTCAGCCGCCTGCTTAGACATATTTTCAGCCTCGATATAGAGATTTTTTGAATGATTGCTTTTGGAAATGATTCTTTTCAAAGTGTTGAGTGTTATGTAAATTACAACTGTGCAAATCAGCGCGCCGACATAGTATCCTGCACCGATAGCCAAACCGATACATGAAACCGCCCAGAGCGAAGCCGCCGTTGTCAGACCCTTGACGCTGAATCCCTCACGGAGAATCGTTCCCGCGCCGAGGAAACCGATACCGCTGATTACCTGCGCACCAAGTCGGGTCGGGTCAAAACTTGTCAGGCCCTGATATTCCATAAAGACGAACTTTGCAGTCATCATAACAAGAGTTGCGCCGACGGAAACAAGAATATGTGTTCTGAATCCGGCAGGGCGATGTGAATGTTCACGCTCAAAACCGATGACACCGCTGAAAAGCACTGCAAGAAACAGTTTAAAAAGTGCATCTAAAAAATATCTTACCTCATCAAACGAATATACCCAAACAAAAAATTCTTTGACAGCCTCCAAAATTTACACCTTCCCGATTTACACTGCCGCTGAAGCAAAAGAAAAAAGCGGCAGTATGTGATTCATACTGTAACTTTTAAAGTATATCACTTTTCACATAAAAAATCAAACTTTTCAGTAAAATTTATGATATTTTGTGTGGTTCTTTCGCACGGCTATGATGCGGGTTAGATTGCACCTGTAATAAGCAATAGTCCGCAGAGGATAGTTATTAAAAAAATCCTGTCGGGAAATACGTAGTTCTCCCAACAGGATAAATAAGTCTGTCATCCCGTAAAAACATCGTCTGCGAGTCCGTAAAGTATGGCCTCTTCGGAATTCATGTAAAAGTCGCGGTCGCAGTCCTTGGCGATGATTTCAATCGGTTTGCCTGTGTTCTTCGCGAGGATTTTGTTAAGCTGACTTTTGGTTCTGAGAATGTGTTCTGCAACAAGTGCAATGTCGGAGGCTTGACCCTGTGCGCCGCCGAGTGGTTGATGAATCATGACTTCGGAAAGCGGTGTGATGAATCGCTTTCCCTTTGTTCCGCAGGATAAAATGAATGCACCCATGCTTGCCGCCATGCCGTTGCAAATTGTTGAAACATCGTTTTTGCAGTTGTTGATTGCGTCGACGATTGCAAAGCCTGCTGTGACTGAGCCGCCCGGACTGTTGATGAAAAGTTTGATGTCGCCCGAAGTTCTGTCAAGGTGTCGCAGTTGAAGAATAATCTCCAAGGCTTTTTCATCGTTAATTTCACCAATCAGCCATATCTCTCTGTGATTGTTGACTGAGTCTGAATAAAGGTCAGTTTGTGTGCGTCCTTCTTTTGTGATTTTTGTAAAACTCGGTATCATTTTAGTGCTCCTTCCGTATTAATTATCTTCTGATTGCTGATTGTTTGATGCGCCGTCAAACTGATGATTAGCCAGCAATTCGACATATTCCTTTAACAGCGCATCATAAGATTTGTTTGCCGCTTTTTTCGTTCCCTGATTTCTACATCTTTCGGGAGCCCATGGTTTGCAGGTGGTTAGGGTGCTTTTGTTGTCTGCTTTTTTGTGACTTTCTTCACGGTTATCATCACGAGTTCATACCGGTGTGAAAAACTCACTTCTTATTTTACCTTTGCGTATATCTTGGAAGATTTGCTCAATCGAGCAGAAGGTGATTTTCGGATGTTCAATGCTCGGATGCTCGCATGGGATGAATCGGCTGAATCCGTAGTATTGTTCGATGGCGGGAAGTGTTGCACAATATCTCACCGCTTCGGAAAGGTTGAGATACAATGCTTCTTTTGAATCCCATGACTTTTTCAGCGTCATGAGTTCGGCAGGGGATATCAACAACTCATCGTTGCCGGATTCCGTTCTTTTCGTTGTTCCGCAGCGCTTACTTATCATGTCAAGCATTCTCATTTCCGTGGAACTGAGAAACAATGTTGTTGCGCAGTTGGAAATCAGACTTTCATAGTGCGGATAACGCTCTTCCAAAGCGTCGATTGTTTGTATGCACAGATAGTAGCGGATGTTGCGGCTTCTGTGGGTGGCAAGTGCTTCACAGATATTCGGAATCGGGAATGAGCAGAACTCGTCAAGCAGGAAATTTACCCTGTTCGGGAGCCGACCGCCCGGACAGTGATATGCTTTGTCAAGCAAAACGGTTTGCAGTTGAGAAATGAGTACACCCACAATGGCATTGCAAACGGTTGTTGAGTCGTCGGTGATGAGGAACATTGCGGTTTTTTCTTCGATGATATCTTCAAGTTCAAAGGTGCTTCTCATGAGCATACGCGCAAGCTTGTCATTTTGAATAAACGGCTGAATGTAACTTGCGGCAGTTGTAAGTGAGCACATTCTGGTTTTGTCAGGCTCAGAGAGAACGGTTTTCAAGTTTGTGACAACGGAACTTTCCTGAATCATATTAGGCAGAATTTCTTTCATATAATTTGACGTTGATTCAGTGAAATAATCCGCAAGTGAAATAACGTTGATATCATCAATGTTTTTATAGCAGTCAAACATAACGGCAAGTACACCGTTGCAATAGGCAGTTGCAGTGTCGGCCCAGAACGGGTCAACCGTTTTGACAGAAGTTTGCCTTTGTGATATTGTGCTGAGAAAATCGCTTGCAACGATTGAGGCTTTATCCTTGTCGCCGCTTCTCCAAATCTTTGCAGGATAATGCAGTGGATTATATCCGTCGCCGTTGAAATCGCGGAAATCAAGAGTAATGACTCTGTATCCCCTTGACTTTAGCAGGTTTCCCGTTCTTTTGTAAAGTTCGCCTTTCGGGTCAAGGCAGACCATGTTTTCGTTGGCTTTTGCAAGGGTGTATATTGTCGGCATAAAACAGCAAATGCTTTTTTTGCCGCCTGAGTTGCCCATGATGGCACAGTGGTTGTCGGAGGTGTCGATATAGGCGGTATTGCCGTCTGAGATGATTGGAATCCCTCCGCTTTTTAAGGCTGAACCTTTGGTGAAGTCAACAAAGGACAGGCGTTTTTGAAGATCTGCTCTGTCTGTCCAGTTGGTTTTTGGCGGTTTGTGTATGTATTCGGAATATGATGCGGATGCGATAGATGTTTTCATAATTTCCATAGCCTTTCCGACTACAAGTAGTCAATTAAATTTTTCCCGTATGCCTTGTTGTAGTCGGACAAGGCATATGGAAATTTCGTCCATTCAAAATTGTGCCGCAGGCAAATTTTGAGGACATATGATCTTGAAATTAGTGTGATTTTTCACACTAATTTCCATAGCCTTTCCGACTACAAGTAGTCAATTAAAATTTTCCTGTATGCCTTGTTGTAGTCGGACAAGGCATATGGAAATTTCGTCCATTCAAAATTATGCCACAGGCGAATTTTGAGGACATATGATCTTGAAATTAGTGTGATTTTTCACGCTATAGATTCTCTTGCGTTAATGCAGTATTTTACAGCTGAAAAATCTTCTTCGCTCATGAAAGTGCGAGCGTAGGTGCAGGGATCGAAAATATATTCGATGAAAGCAGAACAGTCTATTTGTTTTTTTGTGCTGAAATACATTGCCATATCCTCTGCGAGGAGTGCAACGATGCTGTCAGGCATGTTTGAATGTCTGTGGAATGCATTCTTAATCAGATAACTCATTCCGACTGACAGGTCTTTGTCATAGGTGTCTTTCAGTTCAGTTGCAAGTCTGTCAGTAAGATCCGAGTCCAAAACGATGCTGTCAATTGACAGCGTTTGTGCTCTGATGAATTTACCGATATCTTCGGCGGCCTTTTCTGTGATTGCTGTGTCGCAAGCGCCGTCAACATAGAAAACATATTTCCAGTGCTGTGACATATCGCGCAGAAAGCACATTGCCGCTTGAAAATATTCTTCGTCAGTGTGCCCGAGCCACTCGCTGATATCAATGGCAATGAAGCCGTTATACTCACTTTTGAAGCGCGTGTTTGATATCGCTTCGGTTTGCAAACGCTTCAATTCTTTAAATTTGTCATAGGGCGGTTGATATTTAAAGATGAAGAAGAAATAGGGAGTTTCGGCATCAAAGTTGTTGGGCGATAGTTCTGCGGCTTCTGATGAAAGCTGTTTCATGAAGCTTTCCATTTTTTTGTCGTTGTTTTTTGTGACAAAGAAGTTTTGCGGATAAAATCGATTGTTGTTGAAAATCTTTTCCATTTAATATCATCCTTTCTTTGAATGGTATGGTTGGAGTGGTGTGTGAGGGTAATCGCGTAGTACTTTGGAATATCTAAAAGTTTACATTTTGTATAAGATAGCAATCAATCAACATAAAAGATTGTAGAAACAGTCAGTTCTCACGGATGCCACTTCGTGTCATCACCCCTCAGTCAGCTTCGCTGACAGCTCCCCTTTCAGGCAATGTTGTCAACTTAAGAGAAAACAGGTATTTAATATCTTACAGTGTTATTCTCAATTTATATAATGATGCAGCTGTTAGTTTGTCCTCATGCCGGACAGGCACTTACTTTTTCTTTTTCTAAGAAAAAGAATTAAGTAAGCAAAAAGAAAAAG
>JAMPDR010000050.1 GCA_023665555.1 Ruminococcus sp. | reverse complement strand
GGATGAAAACTCCATATTATATCAATCTCATTCGCGACCACACTTCTTCACTATTCCTTATTACTTATTACTTCAACTTAATTCTGCGGACTGAATTTTATCGCAGGTACATGCTTATTCGCATACTATTAAATCATCGGTTAATGAATTAATAAAATTTAATCTATGAATAACACAACATATTTTCCAAAAATCATTGCAAAAGAGTGAAAAATGTGTTAATATTTGTTCTATATTCTGAATAGGGGGAAATGTAATGAACTTACAGAAAATTATTGACAAAAAGGGCGAATCTGCAAAGTATATGGTTGATGAAATCACCCATATCTGCAAGACTTTTGAAAAAAGAGCGCCCGGCTCAAAAGGTGAGCATCAGGCTTGTGAATACATGGCAGATGTTCTGAAAAAGGATTGTGGCTGTGAAAGAGCAGATGTTGAATCATTCAAAGAGAATCCCGGTTCATTCTTCGGATGGATATTCTTCACAATTACATTTGTACTTCTTGCTGTTGTATTATTTTTCTTTTGCCCGATCGTTTCGGCAGTGTTGATTGTTGCAGGCTTGTTTATTGTTTTGATGCAGTTCGGCTTTTATAAAAAGCTCATCGACCGCTGCTTTAAAGAGAAAACAGGTCATAATGTTACCGCAATCAAAAGCTGCACAGGCGAAGTTAAAAGAAGAATTATTTTCAACGGACATCCCGATGCTGCATGGGAATGGCCGGTCAACTACGCTCTCGGCGGTGTAGGTTTTGAGGGACACGCAATTCTTTGCGGTGTCGGTGCTGTTTATTATCTGGTTCTTTCAATTATTTTTGTTGCTAAGAACGGTTTCGCTCCTGCTGTTGCAAGCATTTCTGATCCGCTCGTTAAGGCAGGTCTTTGGGGATTGATTTTTGTTCCCTTCATCTTCGGCCTTTATTTCATGGTTAACTATCGCAGAGTTGTTGACGGCGCTAACGATAACCTCTCAGGTTGCTATATGGGTATTGCTATCCTTAAGGCTCTCAAAGATGAGGGTATCGAGTTTGAAAACACTGAAATCGGTGTTGTTCTCACAGGCTCTGAAGAGGCAGGTCTTAGAGGTGCAAAAGCATGGTGTGAACAGCACAAGGGTGAATTTGACGATGTTCCGACTTTCATCTTCTCATATGACACTATCCATGATCCGAAGTTCCTCATGACAAACTATCGCGATCTTAACGGTACAGTCAAGGCTGACAAGGATGTTTCAGATTTGTTCATGGAAGCTGCAAAAGAAGCAAATATTCCATGCAAAAAAGGCTGGGTACCTCCTCTCGGCGGTGCAACCGATTCAGCAGCATTTGCTCAGGCAGGTTTCCGTGCAACAGGTGTGACAGGTCTTAACCACAAACTTGAGGATTACTATCATACCAGAAGAGATACATATGACAACATGAACGAAGAAGGTCTTGCAAATTGCTTTGCCGCAAGTGTTAAGGCACTCGAAATGTTCGACAACGGCGCAAAGCAGTAAGCTTTTGCCGATGAAAATATGCGGGGTGAGCGTGTGCTTACGGCAAACTCTCTTACCGCAGAGAAAACAAGATGAAAACCCACGGAGAATTGATTTTCTCTGTGGGTTATTTGTTATGTTGCCTATTGCTCCATCCGCAGTTCATAGAAAAACCTGAGCCACTCAGGTTCTTTAGCCATATTTTCTTTAATCTTATCAAGTGTTCGAACACCGATTCGTCTGTCGAGCAGAGCAAACATTTTCACAATCGGATTTGCGCAGTCAATACTTTGCCGGATCGGCTGATTTCGGTATTCATCCAATGCTGAGCAGAATTCTTCATCTGTATATTCTGTTCGGCAATTCATGGGATATTTTTCTAAAGTTTCAAAAAATCCGTTCCAATAATCCTGATAGATATCCATCGGTTTTGCTTTTTCAATATAGCCGTTGTCAATAAAATATGAGTTTACGGTTTCCAATGAAAAGCGTTTTATTATTTTGTCGTCAATGAAAATTTCAAACACTTTGCAGTCGTCAATTCCGACATAGGTTGTGCAGTTGTAGCGGATTCTTCCGCGCAGTGATTCGGAAAGCATTTCCTGTTCAAGATATTTTCGCATGCCGCTCCAAGAAGATAAAACTTTTCCTTTTTGATATGGTCTGTGCATTTATTAGAACCTTTCTTTGTGAATTTTATGCTGTTCAGTTTCTTCCCAATCTCTTGGCGGTTCTGCTCTTTTTGCAATGCCGAGAGATAGAATAGCTTCAACCTCATACTGTGATGGTATGCCGAGAACATCTTTCACATATTCTCCTGATGACTTTCCGAGAAGAATTTTTCTTAGTCTGCTTTGAACCCAGCAGGAGGCAATGCCGAGATCTTCTGCCATCAAAAGCATATTTCCCATTGCAAGCGAGCAATCCTCGATCCATGCATCGGCTTTGCTTGTGTCAGCAATCACAACAATTGCACATGCCGCGTCGGAGAGCATACCTGCACCTGCGGTTTTGCTTTTTGCAAGTTTATTCAACATGTCCCTGTTTTCAACAACAATGAATTCCACAGGGCGAATGTTTTTGCTGCTCGGAGCAAGCAAGCCTGCCTTAAGGATCATATCGAGTTTTTCTTTTGGTATTTTTTCATCAGTATATTTTCTGATGCTTCTTCTGTTTTTCATAAGCTGAAGTAAATCCATATTTATCTATTCTCCTTTATAAGTCAAACTTTGCGGCAAATTTCGGGAATCTCGGAGTGATCTCAAAGAATTTATCGAGCATTTTACCGAACATACCAATCAAAAATCCATTGCACAGTGTCATAATTATTGTGCCCACACCGATGCCCACAATTTTTCTGAAAAGCACGAAAGTGAGAACACACGAAATTAACAGGAAAGTTATGTCAAAACCGTATTTGAATTTGGTCTGATTAATACCAAAATGTTCGGTGATACCTTTAACAAAAAAGTCGTATACTTGCGGATAAATATAGGTTTTGAAAAACATAGCAATTGCAAGCGAGGTCAAAAGCATGCCGAGAATGAAATAAACAGCTTTGAGAGCAAACGGGAGAGCACCGGGAACAGTGACATCCGGATTGAAATGAGGTATAACAAATCTCCAAAAATCAAGGACAGCGCCGTAGATCACACCGGTGATAAATGAACTGAAATAAACAAGTTTAACTTTTTTCATCAGAATACAGAATACGATAAACAGCAGACCTTGAACAACATATTCACTCTGCCCGAAAGTGAGAAATGAAACTTTTTCACTGATGATATATGCCGGTGCAACAATCATTGAGATTCCGAAGTTGGTTGATGAAATCATGGCAACGGCGAATGATATGAATAAAATTGACAGGATATAAACCAGTTCACTGCTCAGCTTGATTTTTTTCATTGCTAACGTCCTTTCTTTTAAAAAGCTGTGAGTATACAATTCTGTCATATTATATAGGTGTAGGAGATTAAAGTCAAGTGAAGAATATTGTTATGAGTGACGGTTGCGGGGATTTGTTTGTTAAGTTTTCCCCACCGCAGGTAGGGAAAACTTAAATTAAACTCTGTATTTTAGATACTCCTATATTGTTTGAAAAGATAGTCTTTAATAATGTTTAATGAATGTTTATTGGTAGTTGCTTGCAACATCAAACAAATTGATGTATATTAATATTAACAAATATTTGTGTCTGTTGCGAAAGGAGTTTTACCAATGAATAAATTCATAAATTTTCTCAGAACAATTACCTATCTTGGTTTTATTCTCGCCATTGTTTTTGCAGTGATAATAATTGCCGGCAATCTATATAACTCACCTGATATGTATTCAAATGTGTTTTTTATAGCCGGAGTTATCATTTTCATAAGCGGTCAGCTTCTTCTGTTTATCATGCAGCAAAAACAAAATAATGATGAAGTAAATAAGAAAATGGATATAATAATTGAATTTCTTGAAAAGCAGGCAATCGAAGAAAAGAAAGATACAAGCGAAAATAGCGAAACTAAATAAAAATTCTGAACACCTATCTAAACCTACAATGGTATTAGATAGGTGTTTACTTGATGCCGTTCAACATTATTCAACATTTCACTTGAAATAAATCTACTAATGTGATATCATAAAAATGGAGATTTATCATTACTGATAAGGAGCGATAGACAATGAAATGTACAAATTGCGGTCACGAACTTGAACCGGGTTCAGGTTTTTGTGATAACTGCGGAACAATAATGAGTCTTGACAATGAAATTGATGAAGTAACTGAAAACGATTCGATCGATATTTTCAGCGGCAGTGAACCTGTTGATAACGAACCCGAATTCAGTAATATAGCCGATGGATATGAACATGCAATGGAACTTGAAATTGATGAAACTGAGCAGGTCGTTGAAAGCGAAACAGTTTCAGATGAAGAAGCCCTGGCAGGTGTTTCATATTCAGATTACGACGACAGTGCGGAGCATGGAAAAGAAACCGAAGAACATGAACATGATTTTGACGGTCACGAAGAAGCGGATTCAGATGAACATGAACACGATGATCATGACGAAGCTGAAGAAGATGTTGACAATCCTTTTGATGCGGCAGAAGCTGACTATGAGGAAACAGAAGATGCTGATGAATCTGAAGAGGACGGCGAGGATGACGACCTTGACGATATGTATGTTACTTCAAAGAAGAAAGGTAAGGGCGGAGCAGTAATTGCGGTTATGCTTGTGTTCCTGATTGTGGTCGTTGCAGTCGGCGCAAACGTTGTCAAAAATAACTTACCGTCAAAGCCATCAACAAGTGCTAATGCAAATGCATCGGAAACTTCGGATGAGGATGAAACCTCAAAAACACAAACGGCAACAACTGATGTAGAAGAGCCTACCGATGAAGAAACTACTGACGAAACAACGGAAGTGACCGAAGAAGATACAACGGATGAAACCACTGAAGAATCAAACGCTTTGCCTGTTGATGTCACAGAGCCTTCAACAACACAAAAGGAAACAACTGTGTCAACAACAAAGGCAACAACTCAGCCGAGTACAACAGTGCCTGCAACAAGACCGAACACAACCGTTCAGTCAACAACAAAAGCACCTGTTACAACCTCGCCAAAGACAACGGCAAGACCCACAACAATAAAACCGAGTACAACTGTTCAGAAAACAACTGAAAAGACTACTGCAAAACCGACAACAACAAGTCCGTCAACAACCAAAGACCCATACGGATTCAACTTTGTTGAGGTTGAAAAGCCGAAGCAGTATGTAACGGATAATTACAAGGTTTATGTAACAACGAATGCGCTTGCATTGAGAAGTGAGCCGAGCACTGCATCAGAAAGAATCGTATATCTTCCGATTGGAACAAGCTGCACGGTATATGGCGCAAAGCAGAATGGCTTTATCTATGTACGCAGTGACCGTTATGGTGTTTATGGTTGGGTGTCAACAGATTATACCTCAAAAACAAGACCCGAAAGCACATCAACAACAGTTGTCCCGAACCTTGTTGAGCCTGATGAGAAATATGAAAAAGCATCGGTGAAGCATGTTAATGATGCTGACGGACTTCGTTTGAGAAAGGGACCGGGCACATCATATGATATTATCACACGTATTGATAACGGTTTCCCGGTAAAGGTTATCGGATACAGCACAACAGTTTCAGGTTGGGTATATGTTCTTGACACAATACACGGTATTTATGGTTGGGTATCATCGGCTTATATTAAATAAGATAAAGGCACAGCGGAAATTTCTGCTGTGCCGATTTGCTTATAAAGCTAAATTATGCTACGCATAGCTAAATTGCTCACTGCGTTCGCAGCTAAATTTGCTTCGCAAGCTAAATTATTCACTTCGTGAATAGTTGTGGCCGCGGGAAAGCGGATTGCCGTGTCAGATTTTCTCTCGCAAAGATAGATAGCAGCTATTTTATAACTGTTATTATAATAACTTTTTAACCGAAGTATCGTGTTACTTTCCGCGGCTGAATGATTTAAATTTGTTGATATTTTCCCCGCGACTTTAATTCCTCACTTCTAATTTCCGATTAACTAATCTTCGTTCACGCAATAAAAGTTGCTTTCCCATGCAGGTATGTATGGGTGATGGCGGAAATAGATTTTGTAGTTTGGGTTCATTTCATGTATTTTCAGCGGCAGTGCGAACATGTCCTCGTTGCGATGATATGCGCAGACATAAAGTTTTGGCTTGTATTTCTCTATTGTTTTTCTCGCACCGTCAAGTGCTTCGCTTTCTGCACCCTCTATGTCCATTTTGATGAATGAAACAGGATGCTTGACAACATTATCAACGCTGTCAAAATTTATCGGTATGCCATGTTCGTCACGATGAGAATTGCGCCCTGCTTTCTTTTGAAAGAAAAGAGTTTCTTTTTTGCTCCATGCGCCAAGGTTGTATCTTTCGATCCTTTTAAGTGATTCGGTTTTTCTTTCGAGTTTTCGAAAGTTTTTTTCGTCAGGTTCAAAAGCTGTGATACTTCCGTAATTTCCATCGGTTGCATTGAGAAACTCTCTGATCGTATCACCATCATAAGCACCGAGATCAACAATATGCTCGTTGTTGCATAGTTTGAGTATGTCGGTGTAGACTTCGCTTTTATCCGTCTGACAGGAGAAAAGATAATCGGTTTTTCCGCTGACTTTAAAGTTCAGAACATCAATAAATGTTTTTCGTGACTGTTTATCTGCAAGCAACGAATATGCCGCATCAAACTGTTCTTCATGTTCGCAAATATAATCATAGGTGAAAAGTCCTTTGCCGGCAATCGGAACGGTTGGGGAAAGAAGAATATGCCTTTTGCTCAAATTTTCAACATATCTCAGTGTTGGCTCATCGTGAATCGCAAAGGTCATGAGAATGATAAACTCGTCATATTTTTCCTCGACTTCGCAAAGGCGCAGGACCTTTTTGCCATGAAAATAATGCCCTCTGACAAAGGCATCACTTGCAAAAACATCAGCGAAGTCCAACCCGTTTTCATGAAGCACATCAATGATCATATCTGCACCGTTTCCCATGCCGTAAAGCACTATCGGAAGCGATGTATTTGTAAGATAATCCCATATGCTGATTTCATTTATTCTTTCAACCATTTATATCACCGTCAACAATATTAGCATAAATGCAGCTAAAATTCAATTATTACTAAAAGTTAATTATTTTAGAGTCATTTTTTTGTTATTATTGAATTCTTAAATTTTTGTTTTTCGCTTGAATTGAAAAAAAATAGTGCTATAATTAAGGATATTAAAGAAATTAGGAACAAGCGCAGTGAACCGGTTAATAAGTGCGGCTGTGTATGAGGCATTGGTGAAATTCGCTTTTTTATTTTGCAAAGATATCTTGTGGGTTATGGCAATCCGCTATCTTCCTGTGCGGATTGAAACCTTCATTAATGTACATGCTTAAACGCATCATTCCTCACTCCTGATTCCTAATTAAATAAGGTGGTTTTGCTGTGGAAAATATCATTAAAAGATTGATAGATATTGATAAAAATGCGAGAACGCTTGTGAAAAACGCAAACGAATCAAGCACGGCGGCAATTGAAGAAATTGAAAAGAAAAAACAGAAGCTTAGGGATGAAAACGAAGTTAAGTTCGCTTCAATGCTTGAACAGGAAAAAGCAAAGCAAAAAGCAACCCTTGAAAGAGTTGAAAAGGAAATTGAGCAGACAGGACTTCGCCATATTGATGAATTCAACTCACTGTATAAAGAAAAAGGCGCACAGTGGATAAGCTCAATTGTTGAGAATGTAATACGAATTTAATTTTTGCGGCACAATGACGGAGGTGAGTCTATGTCAAAAGTAGCAAATGCAGTTCTTGCCCTTTCACGTGCTTTTTACGGCAAAAGGCTCAGCGAAAAGCAATATAACGATCTCTTATCGTGCAAGAGCATGAATGAAATTGCATCATATCTCAGAACAAGAACCGCTTACGGTGAATCGTTCGGCGGTGTTCAGCCGACGGAGTACACATCGGGAATTCTCGAAGATATCATTTTCAGACATAAGTTTGATTATTTTGATTCTCTTTGCCGATTTGAACTTGCAATCGGTAACAACTTTTATAAATATTTTATCGTGCAGACAGAGATTGATCAGATTCTCAAATGCACACTGTTTATCCTCGGTGGAAACACTGAGGGATATCTCATGCAGCTGAGCGATTTTCTCAGTCGGCATTTGAGCATTGATTTGTATGCGCTCGGCTGTGCGAATACGCTTGAAGATGTTGCCGCAGCGATAGCGAATACACCATATGAAAAGATATATCGACGCTGTCTTGACACGCCGCATAGAAGCTATCTGACATTTGAATTTGCCTTTGACAGCTATTTTGAATCGTTTCAGTCAGAACTTATTAACCGATGCTTTAAAGGCGATGAAAAAAAGTCGATGCGTGAAATGATATGCCACAGTTTTGATAAGCTGTTCATTGAAAAACAATATAGGATCGTGAAATACTACAGCGGAAATCTTGAAGTGACAAACCTTGTTGCACCGAATGATATTTCAATGACTCTTTTCAGTGAACATCAAATTAAAGATATTGTTTCGTGCCGAACTGAGCAGGAATTCATTGAACTTATCGGCAAAACGGCCTATAAAGACTGCGTGGCAGGTGAAAACAGGAATAACATTGAAAAAGCAATCTATCTCAATTTTTATAATTATTGCAGAAAGAAAATTCGCTTTTCATCTCATCCGGGGGTGGTAATGTATGCCTATTTATTCCTTGCACAGGCAGAGGCGGACAATATTGTGCGCATAATTGAGGGAGTCAAGTATGATATCCCGCTTGAAGAAATTAAAAATAGTCTTGTGGTATCATAAGATAAATTCCGTTTAAGGAAGGTGATTGCAATTGGCAATTGAAAAGATGAAACTTGTCCGAATCAGCGGCTCTTCATCAAAACTTGACAAGGTTATTTCGGCCTGTTGTCAGCTTGGAACTTTTCAGCCTGAGAATGCGGCTGATTATATTTCAGCATCAATGGGTTATACAACCGTCAATCAGGAAAGTCCTTATACAAAGATTTTGCAAAGTATTAATGAGTTGACCGACACCTATGGCTTTAAGCTGGAGGAACACGGCAAATCGAAAAAGACTGTTATCGACGATAAAACCTTTGAGTATATTGACAGTGTCGGTAAAAGGCTGCAAAAGCTTAATGACCAGAGTAAGGAACTTCTTGATCAGCTTGCACAGTGCAACGCAGCAATTGAAAAATACAGCCACTTTGCAGGACTTGATATAGACCTTGAAGAAATTTTTGAATGTGAGTTCATTGAAACCAGGTTCGGACGTCTTTCAAAGGATGGCTATAATAAGCTGATAAAAGGCTACGGTGATAATCCGTACATACTTTTCTGTCAGTGTTCGGGCGATGCAGATGGTTATTGGGGTGCATATTTTGCACCGACAAGCCATGTTGATGAAGTTGACAGAATCTTTGCCGCATTACAGTTTGAAAGACTGTATGTTCCCGGTGCGGCAGGCACAACCGATGAAATTATAACTCATCTTAATGAAAACATTGAAATTATTCAGACCCAAAAAGAAGAGTTTGATAAAGAAATCGGCGAGATATGGGAAAAAGAGGGCGATAAGGTTAAGTCGCTATATTGGAAACTGCTTGACCTTGAACAGGTCTTTGAGTTTCGCAAATATGCCGTTTATCATGGCGACAGCTGCTTCCTTGTTGGTTGGATTCCTGCAAAGGATGAGCAGAAGTTCAAAGAGAAATTTGAAAAGTTTTCTGATTTTGTTGTTGAAATTGAAGAGCCTAACAAGAAAAGCAAGAACACTCCGCCGACCAAGCTTAAGAATTGGCGCATTGTCAGACCGTATTCATATTTTGTTGACATGTATGGCTTGCCGTCATATTACGACCTTGACATAACCGCATTTGTCGCTTTCACATATACACTTTTGTTCGGTATCATGTTCGGTGACCTCGGACAGGGCATAGTGATTGCCATTGTCGGTTTGCTTGCGTGGAAGATCAAGAAAATGCCGCTTGGCAAAATTCTTGTTCCGTGCGGTATTTCATCAGCGTTCTTCGGTTTGATATTCGGCTCGGTGTTTGGCTTTGAAGAAGCACTTGATCCGCTTTATGAAAAACTCGGAATGTCAGGTAAGCCGCTTTCGGTCATGGATTCGATTAACACGGTTTTACTTTTTGCAATCGGTATAGGTGTTGTGCTTGTAACAGTTGCGATGGCAGTCAATGTTGTCGGATGCATCAAAAAGAAAAAGTATGGAACGGCGATTTTCAGTGAAAACGGTATAACGGGTATCCTTGTTTATTTAAACGGTGCAAACCTAATTTATGCATTTATGGCGCACAAGGGTATTATACCGACAGGAATTTCCGCAGTTATACTTATAGTCGGTATGCTGATTCTCTTCAACAAAGAAATTCTTGCTGAAATGGTTGATGAGAAAAAGCTGAAAAAGCCGGAAAGCATTTCTGATTATCTTATGCAGAACCTATTTGAATGTCTTGAATATGTTCTTTCATATTTCAGTAATACACTTTCATTTTTACGCGTGGGCGCATTCGTAATAGTTCATGCAAGTATGATGATGGTTGTGTTCACCCTTGCAGGAGATCCGAATACGGTTAAAGGTCTGATTGTCATTGAAATCGGTAACATTGTTGTTATCGCACTTGAGGGACTTTTAACGGGTATTCAAAGCCTGCGTCTTGAGTTTTATGAAATGTTCAGCCGTTTCTATGAGGGCAACGGCAGACCGTTTAAAGCTATAAAATTTCCGAGTTCGGAAAAGTAATATCACTTAAATTTTGGAGGAAAAAATTATGTCTACTTTCTTTTATGCAGCAATTATTATTGTTCCCGCAATCGTTCTTATGCTTTCAGCTTTCTTCACGTTCAAAAGAAGAATGGAAGGCAAGTCAATCGGAAAAACAATGAGAATCAATCTTGTAACTTTCCTTGTGCTCATCCTTCTTGTCGGCACATGTACATTTATGGCATCTGCTGAAACAGGCAGAACAGTTTATACAGATAATGCAGCTTCTGTTTCCGAATCTCAGCCGGCATCAGAAGCAGCAGAAGAAACAGCGGACAGCGGTTCATCTGCAAAGGGTCTTGGACTTCTTGCGGCAGGCCTTGTAACAGGTCTTGCAGGTATCGGCGGCGGTATCGCAGTTGCCGCTGGTGCTCCGGCTGCAATTGCGGCAACAAGTGAAGATCCGAAGTCATTCGGTAAGAGTCTTATCTTCGTTGCTCTCGGTGAATCAATTGCACTTTACGGTGTTGTTATTTCAATCTTGATTCTTAATAAGGTTTGATTTAACTCAAATAAATCAAAGGCGGTGAATCGTTATGAGAATGTATCTTTTATCAAGTGATGAGGATACTTTGACAGGCATGCGTCTTGCAGGAATTGACGGCAGACTGATTAAAAATGAACAGGAATTTGTTGAAACAGCGGAAGAAATTCAAGCTTCCGCTGACATCGGAATTCTTCTTGTGGCAGTAACTCTCGGAGAACAGTACCCAGAACAGGTGCTTGAACTTAAAAAGAAAAGTAAAATCCTTGTTACACAGATTCCCGATATGCTGCATCCCACAGTCTCAGGCGATTCAATAACAAGATATGTCCGTGATGCCATCGGCATAAGTGTATGAGAGGTCAGGTGAATATCTGTGCTTAACCAAAATGACAAGATTGAGCGTTTTGCCGAAGTTATAAATCAGAATGCTCAAGATAAATGCAAAAAAATAAACAAGCGTGCTGATAAGTTCAAAAAGGAGCAGTTCAAAAAACTTGAAGATCAAGCAAAAGAAGAACTCAATAGCAGACTTAATTTTGAACTTGACAGACTCAGCGCTGAAACAAACGGCGAGATATCGAGACTTCAGAACGAAATTAAGCTTAAAGTTGTTGCAAGAAGAGATGAAATTACTGCTGAGGTGTTCAAAAAAGCTGCTGAAAAAATTGCTGCTTTCACCGAAACAGATGAATACAAAGTTTTTCTTGAAAGCAGCATTAAGACTTTGATTGATAAAATCGGCGAAGAAGTAATTTTGTTTGCAAAAGAAGCAGATGCTGATGCAGTCAAAGCGATTGCATTGTCATATTCAGCCGTTAAGCAAGTCAGACCGCTTAAGAAAATCAAAATCGGCGGAGTTGCCGCGGCAAGCATTGATGAAACCGTTTTTGTTGATGATACCCTTGATGAAAGACTTGCTTCTCAGAAAGAGTGGTTTATGGCATCATCAGGTCTGACAGTGAATGAATAATAAACGAACCGAGGTGATATAAGTGTCCTGTGAAAATGTAATATATGGTATAAACGGCCCTGTTGTGACGGTTAAAGGCAAAACATCATTTTCAATGATGGAAATGGTTTATGTCGGAAACGACCGTCTTGTCGGCGAAGTTATCGGACTTGACAGCGGAAAAACGACTATTCAGGTTTATGAAGATACCCAAGGACTCAGACCTGGCGAACCTGTTTATTCAACGGGCAGTCAGATGTGTGTAACGCTTGGCCCAGGTATTTTGAGTAACATATTTGATGGAATTGAAAGACCGCTTTTGGCACTCGAAAACCAAACAGGCTCTTTTATCGGAAAAGGAATCAACGTTCCTGTTCTTGACGCTGAAAAGGAATGGGACGTTAAAATAATGATAAAAATCGGAGATGTACTTTCGGGCGGTCAGATCTATGCCGAAACGAGAGAAACTCCTGCAATCATGCATAAAATTATGCTGTCACCGCTTTTGTCCGGTACAGTTGTATCTGTTAAAGCTGACGGTAAATATAAGGTAAACGATACGATTGCCGAGATTGAAGATGATGACGGAAACATTATACCGCTCACTCTTTGTCAAAAGTGGCCTATTCGTATTCCAAGACCTGTTCAAAAGAGAATGACTGCATCAAGACCGCTTGTTACAGGTCAGCGTGTTATAGATACACTGTTTCCGATTGCTAAAGGCGGTGCGGCAGCAATCCCCGGAGGTTTCGGCACAGGCAAAACCATGACACAGCATCAGCTTGCAAAATGGTGCGATGCTGATATTATCGTATATGTTGGATGTGGCGAACGCGGCAATGAAATGACTCAGGCACTTAATGAGTTTTCAGAACTTATTGACCCGAAAAGCGGCAGACCTTTGACGGACAGAACAATTCTTATTGCTAACACTTCAAACATGCCCGTTGCGGCTCGTGAGGCTTCAATTTACACAGGCATTACCCTTGCCGAATATTACCGTGATATGGGATATCACACAGCCATAATGGCGGACTCCACCTCTCGCTGGGCGGAGGCTCTTCGTGAAATTTCGGGCAGACTTGAGGAAATGCCTGCTGATGAGGGATTTCCGGCATATCTTCCGTCAAGACTTTCCGAGTTCTACGAAAGAGCAGGTTATATGAACGTGCTTTCGGGCGGAGAAGGTTCTGTTACTATTATCGGTGCGGTTTCACCGCAGGGTTCTGATTTTTCCGAACCTGTTACACAGAACACGAAAAGATTTACACGTTGTTTCTGGGCACTGGATAAGTCTTTGGCATATGCAAGACACTATCCTGCAATCAACTGGAACAACAGCTACAGTGAATATATTGGTGACCTTGAACTTTGGTATCATGACAATGCAGGCGAAAATTTCATGAAATATCGTGAAGAGATATGTTCTATTTTGCTTGAAGAAAGCAGTCTTATGGAAATTGTTAAACTCATTGGCGCGGATGTTTTACCGGATGATCAGAAACTTACGATTGAGATTGCGCGAGTTATCAGAGTAGGATTTTTGCAGCAGAATGCTTTCCACAAGGACGATACCTATGTACCGCTTGAAAAACAGCTGAAGATGATGGAAGTAATTTTGCATCTTTATCATAAGTGTCAGCAAATCGTTGCCTTGCAGATTCCGATGTCTAAACTTATTGCAACGGGGCTTTTTGATAAAATGATAAAAATTAAGTATGACGTTCCGAATGACAATATCGCCATGCTTGATGACTATATAACAGAAACGGACAATGCTCTTAATGCATATCTTAGATAAGGAGGAACAGCAATGATTGTTGAACACCGCGGATTGAGCGAAATCAACGGCTCACTTGTTGTTCTTGAGGGTGTTAAAAACCCGATGAACGAAGAGCTTGTTGAAATCGAACTCACAGATAAAACAAAACGCACCGGCAGAATCGTTGCCATTGAGGGCGACAAGGTTGTTGTTCAGGTTTTTGAGGGCACAAGAGGTGTTTCAATGGTGAACACCAAAACCAGACTTCTCGGAAAACCAATGGAGATGAAACTGTCAAAAGAAATACTCGGCAGAGTGTTTGACGGACTCGGCAGACCGATTGATGGCTTGGGCGAAATATATCCCGATGCAAGTCTGAACGTTAACGGACAACCGATAAACCCTGTGTCGCGTGTATATCCGAGAAACTACATACGCACCGGAATTTCATCAATTGACTGTCTGACTACACTTATCAGAGGACAAAAGCTGCCGATTTTCAGCGGCTCAGGCATGAAACACAATGAACTTGCAGTGCAAATAGTCCGTCAGGCATCAATTGCGGATAATGATGATTTTGCAATAGTGTTTGCAGCAATGGGTGTAAAAAATGACGTTGCTGAATATTTCAGATCATCATTTGAAAAGGCAAACGTTATGAACAGAGTTGTTATGTTCCTCAACCTGTCAAACGACCCGATTATTGAGCGTATCATCACACCGAGATGTGCACTTACCGCCGCCGAATATCTCGCATATGAAACGGGAAAGCATATCCTTGTTATACTTACCGACATGACTTCTTATGCAGAAGCGGTGCGTGAATTCAGTTCATCCAAAGGAGAAATCCCCGGAAGAAAAGGTTATCCCGGCTATCTTTATTCCGACCTTGCAACGCTTTATGAAAGAGCAGGTATCCTTAAAGATTCCGGCGGCTCGGTTACACAAATTCCGATTCTTACCATGCCGAACGATGATATTACGCATCCGATTCCTGACCTTACGGGCTACATCACAGAGGGACAGATCGTTCTTGACCGCTCACTTGATACCAAAGGCATATATCCTCCTGTAAGCATACTTCCGTCGCTGTCGCGTCTTATGAAAGACGGCATTGGCGATGGTTACACAAGGGAAGACCACAGTGCCCTTGCAAATCAGCTTTTTGCTTGCTATGCAAAGGTTCAGGATGCAAAGGCTCTTGCATCAGTTATTGGTGAAGATGAACTTTCGGAAAATGATAAGCTTATTATGCAGTTCGGACGTGAATTCGAAAGAGTATTTATCAACCAGGGCGCAACTGAAAACAGAACGATCGAACAAACTCTTGACCTCGGTTGGAAACTGCTTTCAATGCTGCCCAAGTCAGAACTTGACAGAGTTGATGATAAGTATTTGGAAATGTATTATAAGCCGGAGGAATAATTAGAAATGCTTAATTCCTAATTAAACAGAAAGGCGGTGGCAGAATGGCTCAGGTTTTTCCGACTAAAACCAATCTAATGAACACAAAAAAGTCTTTGGAACTTGCTAAATTAGGCTATGACCTTATGGACAGAAAAAAGAATATACTTGTTCGTGAGATGATGCAGCTGATTGACAGTGCAAAGGCGATTCAAGAGCAGATCGGTCAAGTTTATGAACAGGCATATACTGCACTGAAAAGGGCAAATTTCAGTATGGGTAACTGCGACCGTTTTGCAAAGGCTGTACCCGTAGAGAATGACTTGTCAATTGATTTTCGCTCTGTTATGGGAGTGGAAATTCCGAAGGTCACAATTGAACAGGGTAGTACTGATGTGAGAAATTTCGGCTTTGGCGGAACAAATTCGGCATTTGACGAAGCCTGCCGGCTTTTCCGTGAAGTTAAGGAACTGACGGCGCAGCTTGCAGAAATCGAAAACGGTGTTTGCAGGCTTGCGGATGCGGTTGAAAAGACGCAAAAAAGAAGCAATGCACTTAACAACATCATGATTCCGAAATTTGAAGAAACTATCAAATACATTTCACAGGACCTTGATGAAAAAGAAAGAGAAGAGTTTGCAAGACTCAAGGTTATCAAAGATAATATGGACTGATGGGTGTTTTATCTTTTTCTTCGACACACTTTACAAATATTTTACAATGTGATATAATCTCATACAGTCGAAAGACTGAATTTTCAAAAAGGAGTTATCATTTTATGAAACAGATGAAAAAAGTTTTAGCAATTGTTTTGGTGCTTTGCACAGTTACTCTGCTTTTTGCAGCTTGCGGAAAAACACCTGATAAGCAGATTATCGGTAAGTGGACAGAATCTTCGGGATATTTCGGAATTGAATTCCATGAAGATAATATCATTACTTATGAAGTTATCAGCAATCAGGCACCGGGCTCACTTCTTGACGGACTTGCCGGACTTGTTAACAGTGTTGTTGCTGACAATGCAAAAGGTTCATATTCAATTGTGAAGAAAGATGACGGTCAATATTATATTACACTTAACTTCTCATCAATTGCATCTATCAGCGGAGAATACTTGTTCACAATTGAAGGTCAGACTCTCACCCTTAAGGATCCGACCACAGGCGAAGGCAAGTTTGTGCTTTATCAGAGAGCAGAAGAAACAACAACTGCTGCGCAGTAAAATCTGAATTGTAAATCAATCTGTCCCGGTGACACATGTTGCCGGGAGATTTTTTTAATGCGTAATTCGTAATGCTTAATGCGTAATTGCGGGTGAGATTGTGCTGATTTTAAGATATCGTCCGCATGTTTTAATATGATGCATCTTTTAGTTTGTCCTCATGCCGGACGGGCAATTACTTTTTGTAAAATTACAAAAAGTAAGCAAAAAGAATTTACTGCCGTACGCAAAAACAACGAAAAATCGCGAGTGATTTTTCATCGAATTTGCTATAGATAAGTTAGTACTAAATCCCATGTCTTTTGGATGCCTTGCGTATAACTTTGTTTTACGGATGAAAATTAAAATATGTTGCTGCTTTATCCGCGACCAAACTTTTTCACTATTACTTATTACCTAAATTCGTTCCTCTGCGGACTATTGCTTACAATTGGCACAATCTTCCCCGCAATTACGCATTAAGCATTACGAATTACGCATTTCTATTTAATGTAGCTTTAATGTAAATTCATTAAACTCATATTAGGATATTATAATAACATTTGGGGGATCAATATGAAAAACAGCACAAAAATTATGATTATAGTCGTATCAGCAGTGTTAGCCCTTTGCATTATTATCACTGCCTGTGTCGGCATCAGCAAAAAAAACGATAATAAACCGATCGAAACTGTTCCCGAAACTACATTGCAGTCTTTTTTCGGAGCAAGCAATGCTAACTCAACAGACAGCGTCAGTGCGCCGGTCGTCGGAGATACTCAGCAGAATATTGATGCATCCTTGCCGACAGCAATAATCGGCAAATGGACAGATAGCGCAAACATGAGCGGCTATGAATTTTTCGGAGATGGTTCGGTATCAGTGACGTATGTCAATCTCACCGTTCCTGTCATTAACGTACCGATTAATGGCTCAACAAAGGGCACTTACACGATTAATGGTAATACGGTTACGGTTAAGTTCTCAATTTACTCAAAAACAATCAGCAAAAGCTTTTCTGCATCGGTTGAAAATAACAGCTTGACTCTTAAAGACCTTGAAGACGGCGATGTTGCAACCTATGAGCGCGCTTCGGCATCAGATACTGAAACAACAGTGGCATATACAAGCGGTGCGGCTGCTACTCAAACAGGCATAACAGGCGGATGGGAAAGCAGTGACGGAACTTGGAAATACACATTTAATGAGGACGGCACTGTCAGAGTTACGCTTAAAAATGTAAGAATACCGTTTATTTCTGCTGATTCGTTGACAGGTTCTTATAATGGAATCTATATGACAGATGACGATGAAATTACAATTCAGTTCATGGTTAATGATAAAAAAGTCACCCTTGAATATGATTATAAAATCTCCGGCAATACATTGAGTTTTGAAGATTCACATGATGATGTCATTTTGTTTGTCAGAGGCGCAGGTGCAGTGTCTGCAAATGCAGGCGATTTAATTGGTAAATGGAGTGATGGCAGTGGCATGAGCGGCTATGAATTCAAGCAGGATGGTACTGTGAACATCACCTATGTTAATTTTACCGTGCCTGTTATCAATATGCCGATTAACGGAACCTACGCAGGTACTTACACAATCAAGGGCAACAAAATCACTATCAATGCATCAATTTATTCCAAAACGATTACCAACACATATACATTCAGCGTTCAAGGCAATACTTTGACACTTGAAGCTGAAGATGGTGGAATTTCAACCTACTCAAAGAAATAAGACGACTGCGTGAAAAATCAAAAGGAGTTAGTGATACGGGTGCTCAGAAAAAACATTCAACCTTTTTTGAGTGATAATCTGTATCGCGCAACATATTATGACAGCAAAAGAAAAAGTATATCAGACCCTTGATTCACTCGGAATTGAATATAAGGTGATAGATCACGAGAGAGTTTGCACCATTGAAGAAATGGATAACTTAGGTATATTCACTGATGGTGAGGTTTGTAAAAATCTCTTTTTGCGCAATGCCAACGGAAAAATTCATTATCTCGTGTCAATTCTCAAGGATAAACATCCGGACATACAGGGAGAGCTTAAACCACAGCTGAACTCATCAAGATTAAGTTTCGGCTCTGACGAAAGATTGGCAAAATACCTCGGACTGAAAAGCGGAGCAGTGTCACCGTTCGGAATTATCAACGATGAAAATCATGAAGTTAAAGTTGTTCTTGACAGCGATTTGAAAACAGTTGACGGTTTGCTCGGCTTTCATCCGAATGATAATACATCAACGGTGTGGCTGGCATTTGACGGACTGATAAAATATATTGAGCACTTTGGGAATGAAGTGATGTATATTGATCTGGCGGGAAACGAAGTTAATGCGTAATGCTCAATTGCGGTACTGCGTACGGCTCGTATTGCGGGGAAGATTGTACTAATGGTAAGTAATAGTCCGCAAAAGAAGAAAATGAGGTATGAGGAGCAACTGCTACTACGCAGAAGTAATAGGTAATAAGTAATAGTGAATAAGTTTGGTCGCGGGTAAAGAAGTAACATATTTTAATTTGCATCCGCGAAATAAAGTTATACGCAAGCTAAAAGCAAAATAATAAATAAAACAATCTCCCAATAAGACTATAAGTAAAGACAGCCGACAAAGCCCCTGCTGTTTTGAATCTCTATGGTTATGGTGA
>JAMPDR010000004.1 GCA_023665555.1 Ruminococcus sp. | reverse complement strand
TCAGTGCTTGCACATTCTATCACTTTCTTCCCTTCCTTGTCAACTACTTTTTCGCCCTTTTTTATCCTTTTTCGCCTCTTTTTGCTCCTTTTGGTACACTTGTCCAAGCGTTTGTGGGCCCGCTCCACGTTCTCTACACTACATGTTGGGGTATAGTGCAATTATCTATATTTTTCATTATATTTTGTGTATGTAAATCGATATTTGCAACATTGCAACTGTTAGTTGCTAAAGTGCAACAGTTTTCATATTGACTTTTAAAAAAATAAATAATATCATATTTGTAGTGAAAGACACAAAATACATATGAGGAGATGAACATTTTGACAATTGGTGAAAAATTATACTTATTAAGAACAAAGAAAAATCTGTCCCAATCTGACGTAGCTAACCAAATAGGAGTATCAAGACAATCTGTTTCTAAGTGGGAGAACGACGAATCGGCTCCTGATTTTGATAAACTTGCTAAAATAAGTGATTTTTTTGAAGTAACAACTGATTATCTAATCAAGGACGCAATAGAAAACATTGAGATAAATTCTTCTGACGAACAAAACACGACAAGTGCATATAGCGATTCGACTGTAACTAAGCGCCGTCAAATAATTTTTCCTTGCCTGTTAATTCTAATCGGCATTATTACAATCGGCACGCTGGCTGTCCTATCTTCAATTATTCCGTCTTATATGAATTCAACATCTGAATATCATCCTTTTGCAACAAGTTCAATTTTCACTGAAGGCGATTCTGCTTCTGAATCAGACACTTCACATAATGCCGAAGAGATTGGTTATGTAACTAAAAGCATCGAAGTACATTACTTCTTACCATTCCTTTCAACGTATCATCTGCATTGGTTGCTTATACTTGCTTGTATATCAATTATATATGGAACTTATCGAATTATCATTGTTCATAAAAACCAACACCTTCGGTAAATTATTCAACTAATAAACGTTATATAAATATAAAAAGGCCTTTTATATAATTCTATTTAAAACGGGTGGTGATTAACCAAAACATTAATAAAAAAATTGATACTAATATTAATAATTAAATAGGAGAACAAGAATGTTTAAAAAATTTATTTCTTTCATTTTCGTTATTATATGTGTAATGACGACTTTTACAAATGTATTTGCCATCAACGAAGAAAGCGTAGAAATATATTCAGAGCCTAATCATGCTTATCATCAGACCATTATTGATCCTGAAAAACTCAGCGAAATTGAATCTACCGAACAACTTGATGATTATAAATTGGAAAAAGTTAATATCGACAGTTATATTTTTGACACCGATCTTGAAAATATAGCTATAACTCCAGGAATAGAACCAAATGCTTTGTTGTACAAAATTCAAAATGTAAAAACTGAAAGTCCGTTTGTTTTTCCCGACATTTATGATTTAGATGTATATCAAGGACCGGCTAACATCTCTACCACCTATACACGAACTGAAGAAGTGGGTTTGCATTTGGGGATTTCTATAGGTAATAGCACTGTCAGCGCAGCAGTAGGCTATGACATAAGCAAAAAATATACTGTATCAAAGACATTTTCTACAACTGTGCCTTCAGGTAAAATATTGCATGTAAAAATACATGTAATTTACAGAAGAACATCATTTGACATATATAACAAATATACAAATAATTGTGTAAAAAAGTATGCCTATACAGATAAACCTATTGGGCTTCAATTTACTCAATATACTTATGGATAATATCATTCGTGATATTACTTAATCAACTTAAATAACAAAGCGATACCGCAAAGACAGCACCCTGCCGTCTTTGCGGTTCATTTATACCTATCGCTGTTATCAAATTAGCTGCCATATATATCTGCCGTCTTTTGTCATTTGCAGATATATCTCATAATGATATTTATTCTTTTCACCCGGCAAAGTCAACACACGTTTTGCTCTTATTACATTATCCTTATAATCTGCTGAACTTTCATCATTTAAAGATTCAATCATATGCTTACAATCGCTGCATGCCATATCGCATATTAATGAGCCAACTTGAATATTGTATATTTGTTCCGTGGTATTCTTACATATTTTACATATTGCCATATGAATATCTCCATACTATATTGTAACTACAAATTTATATTATAAATTATAGTATATACTTATTAATTTTGTCAATATAAAATTGTATATATAAAATACTATGAAAAGCAGGCTTGGATATTATGGCTAATGAATTTATAGAAATCAAGAAAAAAGATTACAAACGAGGGGATGATGGATATAAAGTTATCTCAGTTCGCATGAAAGAAGAAACTATTAAGCAGCTTGAGGATATTTCGGCACAAACGAACCGCTCACGAAACGAAGTAATAAATATCCTGATTGAGAATGCAATTGACATTGTTAAGATAAGTGAATAATTTGCACAGATATAAAACAAAAAGGCAGAGAATCAAACATCTCTGCCTCAATTTTTATTCAACCATTTTATTCTGCGTCTTTCGGCAAATCACCTTTGATCATTGCGATCAAACGAGCAAAAAACATTTCAATGCTTACAAAAAAAGCCATGAGTTTTCCCATTGTTATTTCCTCCCTACGCTTATATTTTTTCGAAAAAGATCTTCATCTTTTCCAATAAAATAATAGCACAAATTTACTGCGATGTCAATTAAATCGCGATAAATTATTAATGAAATGTTAACAACCGACTTGCTCTGCGGAGGAGATTTTAAAATTCATTTGCCACTAAAACGCATACCGTCAGCATTACATAAGCATCGCTGCTGCGTTGGTGAGCATAAGATAGTAATCATAGTTGAAATCAACAAGTCCGTCAAACAGACCGGTGAACACAATGCTTGCAATGAAGGCAAGAATCGGACGGATAACAAGCAGTGCTATCGATATGACAAGCGAAATCGTACTGTAGGTTTTGGACTTTGAACCAAGCATATCAGCTGTCATAAAGTCGCCCATGTGAAGTGCAGTTTCATATTTATTATACTTCGACAGTGCCATAAATGCAAAAATTATTCCTAAAATATTGAAATTCAGTACACTCACAATGATTGCAACAATCGGCAAAACATTGGTATATTTTCCTGTTTGCGGAGTATACATTGGTTGACCGTAAGGTGAATTGTTGTTCGGCATACCGCTGAAACCACCGTTAAAATTGCCTTGCGGCGGAACATTGTTTTCAGTTTGTTGGTCTTGCTGAGGCTGTGGATTGAAAAGTTCTGCACCGCAGTTATTGCAAAAACGTGCATTGTCATCATTATATGAATTGCATCTCGTACAATACATCTATATCATTCCTTTTGTTTGATTTAAAGCAACACTGTTTATTGCCTTAATTATAAATTAACTCTGTAAGCTTAAATTGACCTAAAGTTTATTCTATTTTCTTCTCAGCGGTTTCGGAAAACTGAACGGTTTTTCACCGCTTATTATCCACTTCAGTGAGAATTTTTCAAAAATGCCGTATCCGCCCGGCATGCCCTCATAGAATGCCGCAAAGTTTCCGTCGTAAAGCGGAGTCAAGCATGAATACGCAAAGAAGTTATTATTTTTTCCGCTGACACCGCTTGCATGAAGTCTGCGCTGTTTCAGCCATGTAACTGACTTATCATTATTTACCTCGCCGATTGTCAGCATACCGCCGAATCGACTGTTGTTGCGCTGATAGTTTCCTGATGTGTGACATGCAAGAACATAGTCCTTTGACGCATCCATTACATCAACATAACTTTCTTTTGGTATAGCTAAAAATGATTTTTGACACTTAACTGAGGACAACTTTGTTTTAGGTAGCCTTTTCCATGTTTCACCGCCATCTGCGCTCATGCTGAGCGGTGTTTTTCCAAGTTTTTTCTGACGTCCAAAGCATAACACTGTACCATCAGACAGTTCCGCAAGCTGTGTTTCGTCAATATTTCTGCTTGGCTCTGAACGTTTCCATGTTTTACCGCTGTTGTCGCTGTAGATTACTGCGGTCTTTTTCAAATTATAAACAGGTGCAAGTATTCTGCCGTTTTTTGATTTATCGCTCTGATTTTTCAGACGAATTGCCACACCCGGACCTGTTCCGAGAAAAATCTCTTTTTCCTTAACCTGAGCAGTAATATCCTGCGGCTGTTTCCACGTTTCGCCGTTATCGTCACTTTCAAGCACCCAAAGATAGCTTGTTACCAATACACTTAGAGGAAACGGCTTGGTTTCTGTGCAGACATATTTTGAATATAACTCACCATCGTTATCAGGTCCGACTATGCGTTTTTTTACAACCGTAGGGTCTTTCAAATAAAATCTGTCCTTATTATCCGAAAGGAAAACGTTTCCGCAATATATATCCCTGCCCTCACCTGTTTCGGGAATCATCGGCGGACATTTATCAATATAATCAGGTTCGCCGACAACATAATAAACATCGCCTGCTGTTTCAAATGAGAATTCGGCACTATGATTTTTCGGAAGATAATAGTTTGTTTTGATGCCGTCGGGAGTATATATGAATCCGTTTTCTCTTACTGTATATGCCTTACCGAACTTGTCGCTTTTGCCTGCACCGACTTTGGTTTTGCCCTCATAAAGAGCAAGATATTTTTTGCCGTTTACGGTAACATATCCTGTTCCCTTTTCGACCCAGCTTTTTTTCATAAGACCTTTGCCCTCCGGATACACATCAACAATAATGAGCAGTTTTCCGTCAGCTGTTTCGGTAAGAATCGGGTCTATCGCAAATGCGCTTGCATATTCGCCTCTGCCTTGCGGTGCTTTGCTGACAGGCATACTGAGCACCGTTTTCATGTTGCCAAACGTATCTCCGCCATCTGTGCTTCGGCGCATCATAATCTGTATTCTGCCGTAGTCGCCGCCGCTTTCTGACATATCAAAAGCTGCGGCAACAACCTGTCTGTTTGTGTTTTCAAGGCTCAACAATGTCGGTATACGATATGTTATTCCGTCGGCGGTGTTTTTAGCCTGTTCTGACTTTAGTTCAACATCATCCATGACCTGTTTGCCCAGGAACATCTGATACTGAACCGTTCCGTTCTCATAATCCATCTTCGTTTTTCATCCTTTATATTTTATATATTGATTATAGATTATATTCTGCCTTATTTCAATAGCTAACGGGAATATTTTAAACTGCGGCATTAATACACTTAACTGATAGGTGGTTACGCAATGACTTTACATAATATTTTCGGCTTGCTTTGCTCGATAGGTATGTTCCTTTTCGGTATTGACATAATGAGCGAGGGTCTTCGCAGTGCTTGCGGAACAAAGATGAAAAACCTACTTTCACTTTGCACTAAAAACCGCTTTTTAGGTGTATTGACAGGATTCGCAGTGACAACGGCTATTCAATCCTCCTCTGCAACCACTGTTATGGCTGTCAGCTTTATTGATTCGGGACTAATGACACTCGCTCAATCCGTTGGCATTATCATGGGTGCTAACATTGGCACAACAGTGACAAGCCTGCTCATTGCAGTCAACTTTTCATCAATTGCACCTATTGCGGTATTTATCGGTACAGCAATTAAAATGTTTGCGAAAAAAGAAAAGACTAAATCGGTCGGCATTGTGCTTGTTGGATTCGGTCTGTTGTTCGTTGCAATCAGTTCCATGGACTCGTTCATGTCATTTTTCAAGGATAACGGCACGGCAGATTCGCTTATGACTGCCTGTTCGGGAAAATTCAAAAGTATTATTATCGGCTTTGTTATCACTGCAATTATGCAAAGTTCTTCGGCCACAGTCGGCATTTTGCAGTCAGTTGCCGGCAGCGGACTTATTTCGTGTGAAGCGGCAGTATATATACTCTTCGGTCAGAACATTGGTGCGGTTATCCCGACTTTACTTTCCTCGGTCAATGCAAACAAAGAAGCTAAAAAAGCTGCCGTTGTACATCTGCTTTTCAATGTTTTCGGCACGGCGATTTTTATTCTTATCAGTCTTCTGTTTCCATATATTGACATACTTGAAAAAATCAGCGACGGTTCTCTTATGGTAAGTCTTGCACACATAATTTTCAATGTTGTGTCAACCGTAATCCTGTTTCCTGCCGGGAACATTCTTGCAAAAACAGCCGACAAAATTGTTACAAATCGGCTGAGAATTGTTAGTTAACACTGCTTTCAGTAATAACTTACAAAGAAAAGTGATATTTTATATGAAAATTCAACAGTTTTTTCTTGACTTAAAAGACAATATGATGTAATATATTAAACAAGCAAAGGCGCTTTCCCTAGGTGGAATGCGCCTTTTTTATTGGTACGAAAGTACCGGAGGTGACTATATGAAAAGAATACAAAAAGGACTTTATGACAGCGCATTTGAACATGACGCCTGCGGCATCGGTGCGGTAATAAGCATCGACGGAATCAAAAGCCACAAGGTGGTTGATGACGCACTGAAAATTGTTGAAAAACTTGAACATCGTGCAGGTAAAGATGCAACAGGCGAAACCGGTGACGGTGTCGGTATCATGCTGCAAATTTCTCACGCTTTCTTCTCTTCGCAAGCGAAAGAAAAAGGTATTGACATCGGCGGCGAAAGAGAGTACGCAGTAGGTATGTTCTTCTTTCCGCAGGAAACGCTTGCAAGAAATCAGGCGAAAAAGTTGTTTGAAGTTATCGCAAAAAGAGAGGGATTGGAACTGCTGTTTTGGAGAACAGTACCAACCCACCCTGACGTGCTCGGCGAAAAAGCAGTAAGCTGTATGCCGTATATCGAACAGGTATTGATCAAAAGACCGCCGGAGTGCAAAACAGACATCGAGTTTGAAAGAAAACTTTACATTGCCAGACGCGTTTTCGAACAGAGTACAGATAACATTTACGTTTCATCTCTCTCATGTCGAACAATCGTGTATAAAGGCATGTTCCTTGTTCATCAGCTGAGAAAATTCTACAATGATTTGCAAAGCGAGGAATATAAATCGGCAATCGCTCTTGTTCACTCAAGATTCTCAACCAACACAAATCCAAGTTGGGAGCGCGCTCACCCGAACAGATATATTCTTCACAACGGCGAAATCAACACTATCAGAGGCAACATCGACAGGATGCTTTCACGTGAAGAAACCATGGATTCGCCTATCATGCGTGATGACATGGACAAGGTTCTTCCTGTTGTTGAGGCTTCCGGTTCAGACTCATCAATGCTTGACAACACAATTGAATTTCTTGTTATGAACGACATTGATCTGCCGCTTGCAATGATGATGGTTATTCCCGAACCATGGAGAAATGTTAAGGGAATGAGCAGACAAAAGCGTGATTTTTATGAATACTATTCAACCATGATGGAACCGTGGGACGGTCCTGCCGCTATATTATTCTCTGACGGCGATGTTGTGGGCGCAACACTTGACAGAAACGGCTTGCGTCCGTCAAGATATTACATCACTGATGATGGCTATCTTGTGCTTTCTTCAGAAGTTGGTGTGCTTGACATTGACCAGAGCAAAATCATCAAAAAATCCCGTCTTGAACCAGGCAAAATGCTCCTTGTTGACACCAATAAAAAGCGCGTGATCGATGACAGCGAACTTAAAGATTATTATGCAAGCCGTCAGCCTTACGGCGAGTGGGTGGATGCTAATCTTGTTCATCTCGATGAACTTTCGATTCCGAATGTGAGAGCACATACTCACACTCAGCGCGAACGTGACTTGCTTTATAAAGCTTTCGGATATACTTATGAGGACGTTAAAACAACGATTCTTCCCATGGCGAAAAATGCCATTGAACAAACAGCTGCAATGGGTGTTGATATTCCGCTTGCCGTGCTTTCTGATAAGCATCAGCCGTTGTTCAACTATTTCAAGCAGATCTTCGCACAGGTTACAAATCCGCCGATTGATGCAATTCGTGAGGAAATCGTCACTGATACCTGCGTATATATCGGTTCAGACGGTAACCTGCTTGAAGAAAAAGCTGAGAACTGCAACGTCCTTCAGATCAAGCATCCGATTTTGACAAACATTGATATGCTCAAAATCAGGAACATGAACAAACCCGGTTTCAAAGTTCAGACAATATCACTGCTTTATTACATCAGCACTCCGCTTGAAAGAGCACTTGACCAGCTGTTTGTTGCAGTTGACAGAGCATATAAAAACGGCAATAACATTATTATACTTTCTGATAAAGGGGTCGACGAAAACCACGTTGCTATCCCGTCACTGCTTGCTGTTTCCGCTGTTGAAAATCACCTTATAAGAACCAAGAAAAGAACTGCCGTTTCTATTATCATTGAAACAGGCGAACCGAGAAGTGTTCATCATTTTGCAACTCTGCTTGGATTCGGTGCACGCGCAGTTTGTCCGTATCTTGCTTTTGAATCAATTGAAGAACTTATTAATCTTGGTATTCTTGATAAAGACCTGCACGTTGCAATTGATGATTACTGCGAAGCTGTTCTTCACGGCATTGTTAAGATTGCATCTAAAATGGGTATCTCCACACTTCAATCATATCAATCAGCGCAGATATTCGAGGTAATCGGCATTGAAAAAAATGTTATCGATAAATACTTTGCTAACACAACAAGCCGTGTCGGCGGTATCGGTCTTGCTGAAATTGACGAAGGTGTCAAGTGGCGCCATTCGCACGCGTTTGATCCTCTCGGTCTTGGCATTGATATCACACTTGACAGCAGCGGTGACCACAAGCTAAGAAGCGGCAACGATAAGGACGATCACCTCTATAGTCCCGAAACAATAATTGCACTTCAAAGAGCAACCAGAGAGGGCGACTATGAAAAGTTCAAGCAATACACAAAACTTGTTGACTCAGAAGTTCCACATACATTGAGAGGCCTGCTTGAATTGAAATATGATGAAAACGGAGGCATACCGCTGGAAGAAGTTGAACCCGTTGAAAACATTGTTAAGCGTTTTAAAACCGGCGCAATGTCATATGGCTCAATTTCGCAGGAGGCTCACGAGTGTCTTGCACAAGCAATGAACACTTTGGGCGGCAAATCAAACTCAGGCGAAGGCGGCGAACTGCCGGAAAGACTCAAATCGGACTGTTGCAGTGCAATCAAGCAGGTTGCATCAGGACGTTTCGGTGTTACCAGTGAATATCTCAACAGTGCTAAAGAGATACAAATAAAAATGGCACAGGGTGCAAAACCCGGCGAAGGCGGACATCTTCCGGGCAAAAAGGTTTATCCATGGATTGCCAAAACAAGATATTCAACACCAGGTGTTTCACTCATCTCTCCCCCGCCGCATCATGATATTTATTCGATTGAGGACTTGGCACAATTAATATATGACCTGAAAAATGCCAACCGTGATGCAAGAATTTCAGTTAAACTTGTTTCTGAATGCGGTGTAGGTACGATTGCGGCAGGTGTTGCAAAAGCCGGTGCACAAGTTGTGCTCATTTCAGGCTATGACGGCGGTACAGGCGCCGCTCCTAAAAGTTCGATTCACAATGCAGGCCTTCCGTGGGAACTCGGTGTTGCCGAAACACATCAGACACTTATCATGAACGGACTTCGTTCACGTGTTATCATTGAGGCCGATGGTAAACTCATGTCAGGCCGTGATGTTGCAATTGCAGCTATGCTCGGCGCTGAAGAATTTGGTTTTGCAACTGCTCCGCTTATCTGCATGGGATGCATGATGATGAGAGTCTGCAACCTTGACACATGTCCTGTCGGCATCGCAACGCAAAATCCCGAACTGCGTAAACGCTTCACAGGCAAAAAAGAATATGTTATCAACTTCATGACATTCATTGCAATGCAGCTTCGTGAAATTATGGCAAAACTCGGCATACGCACTGTTGATGAACTTGTTGGCAGAAGCGACCTTTTGAGCGTACGCGATAAAACAATCACCGAACGTGCATCAAAAGTTGATATGTCTGCAATCATCAACAATCCGTTCGGCAGTGATGCCCAGCTTCACTTTAATCCTAACGATATTTTTGATTTTGAACTACAGGATTCACTTGATGTCAAAACTTTACTTCCTGCTTTAATACCGCACTTTGAAAAGAAAGAAAAAGCATCTGTAAGCACGCAGATCACCAGTACTAACAGAACAGCAGGTACTATTCTCGGCTCGGAAATCACAAAACGTTTCGGTTCATCGCTCAAAGATGATACTTACACTGTAAACTTCAAAGGCGGCGCGGGTCAGTCACTCGGCGCGTTCATACCAAAGGGACTTACACTTAAAGTTGAGGGCGACAGTAACGACTATTTCGGAAAGGGTCTTTCCGGCGGTAAACTTGTAATATATCCGCCAAAAGAAGCAACCTTTAAACCGGAAGACAATATTATCATCGGCAACGTTGCACTTTACGGAGCAACAGGCGGATGTGCCTATATTGCAGGTATTGCAGGAGAGCGTTTCTGCGTCAGGAACTCAGGTGCAACAGCAGTTGTTGAAGGTGTTGGCGACCACGGCTGTGAATATATGACAGGCGGCATGGTTGTAATACTCGGAAGAACAGGCAAAAACTTTGCGGCAGGTATGAGCGGCGGTATTGCATATGTTCTTGATGAGGATCATGACCTTTATCTCAAGATAAACAAGGACATGATCACCATGCAGGAAGTTTGTGAAAAATATGAATATGAGGAACTATATGACCTCATTCATAAGCACTATAAAGAAACAAAGTCACCAAAGGCGAAACGCATACTCGATGATTTTGACACATACAAGCATAACTTCAAGAAAATTGTTCCGATAGACTACGCAAAGATGCTGCAATCGATATCCAACATGGAAGAAAAAGGCATGAGCCGCGAACAAGCTGAGATTGAAGCATTCTATGCTAACTTGAAATAATTCGGAAAGGCTATGGTGATATAAAATGTGTAAAGATACAGGATTTCTTGATTATAAAAGATGCGGTAATCTCACTGTGCCGCCTAAAGACAGAATCAAAAACTTTGATGAATTTCACACCATGCTTTCCGTTAAGGACAGACGCGAGCAAGGCGGAAGATGTATGAACTGCGGTGTTCCGTTTTGTCAGTCAGGTATGGTACTTTCGGGAATGAGAACCGGCTGTCCTCTGCACAACCTCATCCCCGAATGGAACGATGAAATATATAACGGTAACTGGGAACATGCGCTTTCAAGACTTTTGAAAACAAACAACTTCCCCGAATTTACCGGCAGAGTCTGTCCCGCACTTTGTGAGTGTGCATGCACCTGCGGTTATAACGGCGAGCCTGTTACGGTTCATGATAACGAACTTTCAATCATCGAATACGGCTTTGAGCATAATCTCATCAATGAAAAACCTCCTCTTGTCAGAACTGATAAAAAAGTTGCAGTCATAGGTTCAGGTCCGTCAGGCCTGGCTGTTGCGGATCAGCTTAATCACCGAGGACATAATGTCACTGTTTTTGAACGCGATGATAAAGCAGGCGGACTGCTCATGTACGGTATTCCCAACATGAAGCTTGACAAAAAGATCGTTGACCGACGCATTGATTTGATGAAAAAACAAGGTGTTGAATTTGTAACGTCATTCAATGTAAACAGTAAAACAAAAGCACAAAAAATATTATCAGACTTTGACGCTGTTGTTCTTTGCTGCGGTGCAAGAAAAGCAAGAAATATTTTCAAAACAACGCCTGATATCAATGGTATTTACTATGCAGTTGATTTCCTCACAAGCACAACAAAAAGCCTGATCAGCTCAGACCTCAAAGACGGCACTTACATCAGTGCCAAAGACAAGGACGTTATTATTGTTGGCGGCGGTGATACGGGCAATGACTGCGTCGGCACATCAATCAGACACGGTGCAAATAGCGTTACACAACTTGAAATGATGCCTGAGCCTCCAACAGAAAGATTAGAAAGCAACCCGTGGCCTGAATATCCGAGAGTGAAAAAAACGGACTACGGTCAGCAGGAGGCAATTGAAGTTTTCGGAAGTGACCCCAGAGTATACAGCACAACAATTAAGGATGTTACTGCTGATGAAAACGGCAATCTGAAATCTGTAATTACAGTCATGCTTGAAAGTAAGGTTGATGAAAAAACAGGCAAACGGGTTCTCGCTCAAGTCGAAGGCAGCGAAAAAGAACTTCCAGCACAGTTGCTCCTGATTGCAGCAGGCTTCATCGGCTGTGAGGACAAAACCGCGTCATGTTTCGGTGTTGATTTAAGTGAAAGAAACAACATTGTGACCACTAATTACATGACAAATGTTGACAAAGTTTTTGCGGCAGGCGATGCAAAAAACGGACAGTCACTTGTAGTTGCCGCAATAAGTGATGCACGAGCATGTGCAAAGAAAGTGGATCATTATCTGATGGGTTATACCAATATGATTTAAGCTATTGACCCAAAACAGAAAAGCAGAGAGAATCATCGTGCTGTTCTCTCTGCTTTTTTCATGCGGAAAATAATGCGGTTTGAGTTTTTGCTGACTATTAAGATTCAGTCCGCAAAATTAAATTGTTCCGACTTTAGGATTCTCCGCGCATTTTATTCGTAGTCTTATTGGAAGATTGTTTTTATTTGTCATTTATTTGAAAATAGTGCAAGCGGTAAGGTTCAGGTCGCCCCTACGAAATCATGTCAATTTTATTTTGCGGACTATGCCTTTCGACAGGTGCAATTTGCCCCGCATACCTCTTCACTATTCCTTATTACTTCTTACCTAAAGAAAAAGCACCCCATAGCGGGATGCTTTTAAACTTATCTAAATTACTGCTCAACAGCGTATACGCTGACTTTTTTGCGGTCTTTGCCAAGACGCTCAAACTTAACCTTGCCGTCAACAAGAGCAAAGAGTGTATCATCAGAACCTCTGCCAACATTGTTGCCCGGATGAATGTGAGTTCCGCGCTGCTTAACAAGAATGTTACCTGCAAGAACGAACTGACCGTCAGCACGTTTTACACCGAGTCTTTTTGACTCTGAGTCACGGCCGTTACGAGTTGAACCCATACCTTTTTTATGAGCGAATAACTGAATGTTAATCTTAAGCATTTTGCTTGCACCTCCATGTTGTTATTGAATAATTTCCTTTTCGCAAATGATATAATCACTGTAATCATTCGCAAGAGCCTTCATGTGCATTTCAAAACCATGCATGATGTCTTTGATTTTTGCGGTGTCTTTTGCAGCGACCGTTAAGCATAAATATGCATCATCAACCTGAATTTCAGCATCCACTCCGATTACATCGGTAATAGTGTTTGCCGTCATATAGGCGCATGAGGAAACCGAAGCACAAACTATGTCGCTTCCCTCTTCACTGTAGCCGCTGTGACCGCTGATTTCAAAGCCGCTTAACTCATTGTTAAATGAGTAAAACTTAACTTTAATCATGACTTAGGCATTGATTGCTGAAATTTCAACCTTTGTGTACGGCTGTCTGTGGCCCATTTTTCTCTTTGCATTCTTCTTTGATTTGTAAGTGAATACAACGATTTTCTTAGCCTTGCCGTTCTTAACAGCTTTAGCTGTAACGGTTGCACCCTCAACATAAGGTGCGCCAACTTTGATTCCGTCGTCTGCACCAACTGCGATTACCTTATCAAAAGTAATCTCTGATTCTGCTTCAACGTCAAGCTTTTCAATGAAAACAGTGTCGCCTGCTTCAACCTTGTACTGCTTGCCGCCTGTTTCGATAATTGCGTACATTTTTCCTTCATTCCTTTATTATGGACTCGCTGAATAAGGCGGAGTAAACTCACTTACAGCATGACAAATCATGCCGCCTGTAACATGCGGTAGTTATGATTATATCAGTATCGAAGTGATTTGTCAATAACCTTCGAAAAAAATTCAACAGTTTTCTGTATTTTAATATAATGATTAATGGAAAGGAGAATGTCTGTGAAAACGATTAAAACTATTATATCACTTGCACTTGTTTCAATGCTTATTCTGGCCTGTATTTCCCCTGCTCTTGCTCTCGCGCCCGAAAGCGAGCGCTTATATGACGGAATAGATGTAAGCGTTTTTCAAGGCGATATTGACTTTGAAAGAGTCAGAGAAAGCGGCATACGCGTTGTTTATATCAGAGCAGGATACGGCAACGGACTGCGTGATGAATTTTTTGAACGCAATGCCGAACGTGCACGTCTTGCCGGTCTTAGGTTCGGATTTTATTTTTATGTCACTGCAAGAAGCCGCTATGAAGCCGAACTACAAGGAAGATATTTCGCATCGATTATCAGAGGCAAGGATTATGACTGCCGACCTGTTATGGATTTTGAAGATTTTTCCGGTCTGTCACACACTGAAATTCGCGAAATAGGTCTTGCCTTTATGAGAGCGCTTGAGGATCGCACCCGCATACTTCCGATGATTTACACCGATGCATATGCCGCCTCATTCGTTTGGGGTGAAGATTTTGCGCGGTATCCGCTTTGGGTTGCTGACTATGGTCCGACAGAGCCTGATGTTATAGGCGATGTCTGGAACAGTTGGGTTGGATTCCAATATTCAGACGTGGGACGCATTGACGGAATTGAGGATGACGTTGACCTTGATAAATTCACGTCTCGCGCATTTCTGACTGAAGATGAAAAAGACGCAAGTCATTGCAGGGAGAGATAAAAAATAAACCTCATCGGCAAGATCGGTGAGGTTTTCTGATTAGTGCATGAAGGTGCATATTACGATATGTTGCGGGGAAAATTGTATCTACTGAAATGTCTGCTCCGCAAAGATAGATTTATCAAATCTTTATTACATCCAAAGTAATAGCTGCGATAAATTTAATCTAAAAGCGTTGTACTATCGAATTTGCCGCAGTCAAGCTTTTTATCAAAACTGTGACATTATCTTTTCAAAATTCATTTCTCTTGTTTTGGAATAAACGTTAAACCAGTCGACTATAGTTAGAACACCTAAACATCCTCCTGTTAGAAGCTTCAATACACCTATACCTATCTCTCCCATCATGAATCTGTCAACTCCAAATACTCCAAAGAAAACTGAAAATATAAGCATAGTGGTCGGATCTCTAAGTTCAGTTGTAAGCAAAGTTATATATTGACTATCATCAAGTTGAAGAAGCTTTTCTTTGAGCACCGGAATTTTCGCTGAAGGAAAGCACATTCCGTTTGCAGTTAAATACATATCTACTTTTTGCTGATTCATTATTTTGTACCTCCTTTATCATTTGTGACATTTACTGAATGTCAATATATTTAGGATTATAGCATATAATTGTAAAAATGACAAGTAGTGAATGTCAAAAATAATAAGATTTCATCATGCTATATTTTTAATTATCATCACAACTCGCCTGACTACAACGAGGATATTGTGATACAATCTGTAGTCAGACAAGGCTGAGCAAAGATATGTTTATTAACAAAACCGACGACGGCAAAAATAATTATTGCGGAAGAAACATTGCCAAATATCGCAAGGAAATGAAAATATCTCAGCGTGAACTCGCCGACAGATTGCAAATTGCAGGATTAGACGTTGACAAAAATGCTGTTCAGCGCATGGAATCGGGGCAAAGGTTCATCACTGACATTGAACTTATTTTTATTGCTAAGACTCTAGGTAAAACATTTGATGAATTGTTCTCATTATAAAAATGACGCAGGCATCCGGGATTTACTCCATTTGCCCGCGTTTTAATTTGCGTAATCAACATTCTTCCTCTGCGGTGGAAACAATCACCTTCACCGTAAAACACAAACGCATACCATCAAAAAATCTGCCGAATTGATTAGTACCAATTCGGCAGATGAATTTTTATTTTCCGATGATTTTTCTCACAGCTTTGAACAATCCTGAGAACCAAGATTCAAGGATGTTGTAAATCATTTCAAGCAGTGATTTAACTCCAACCTTGTCAAGTGTGTCATTGACCTCGTCACTCGGTAAATCATTGAAGTTACTCGTATAATCAGCATCAACATATGGGTTGTTTGCGTCATATTCTGCGGCTACACCGTTCATGAGTGTGAAATTGAACAATCTTTCACCAAGCGGTGTCACGCTTCCGATAAGACTATAATCAACAACAACATCAAAGTTAGCCTTGCTTACTTCCGGCAGTGTGCCCGTGAACGAAATTTCAACACTTTCGCCTGGTTCAAGTGTGATGGTAGGATTATTTTTGAACTTGATATCCACACCTCTTGCACTGACAGAGAGAACATTCATTTTATATTTTTCCGAAAGATTCTTAACAATGATTGCATTGTCCTCTGATGAAACATACCCCTCCGTACTGTTGTTGAACGCAGCAAAAACTGAATGTGACTTATTCGTTGTTGCATGGAACTGCGGGAAGTTCGGATCTGAATGTACATCGCTTATTTTTTGTGTGAGCAGCAATGTTTTGAGAAGTTCCGCGGTGTATGGATCTTTGTAAATCATTCCATGATAGAAATTTTCAACAAACCACGTATGTGATGGCATATATGCGGTTGATGCATCAACTGTCATTGACGGTGAAACCTGATAGAAACCGGTGTCAATCTTTTGTGTGTATCCGTCAGCAAAGCGCTTGCCGAGAGGTGCAGGTGTTGCACCTGTTGATGATGCGATTGTAATAATTGCATCAGAACTTTCATTAAGGCCTGTTACAATTTTATTGTCATAACCTGCAACGATATATACGTTTGAGCCTGCCTGCTGTGCTCTTTTGAATCCGTTTGCAAAGTCAGTCATAACCTCATAGTGCATGTAATCGCTCTTTTCAATAAGCGGTGCACTTGCGGTTTTGTCAAGACATTTATCCTTAAGCTGTTCATAATATTCAGTCGGAACAAAATCCCAAATACTGCCCCAATAACCGAGAACTTCTTTGACGTAAGGTATAAGTTCATTAATTACATTATCAAGAAAACCAAGTTCATTTGCTCTTGTGAGCCAGTTATAGTCGGTTTCTTCCATCATGCCGTGCTCGATGAAAACAAGCAAGCCTGCTTCATCAAAATCAACATCGCCATTGAGAATATCATATGCAAGTCCCGCACCGCCAAGAGCGGGTACAGTCATAACCGCATTATTGACATCGCCCTTTTCGCCGAAAAGAGTGAGATATGTACCTGTTACCTGTCCGCCATGGGAAACTGCAAAAATATTCACTTTATCCTTGCCTGTATATTCCTTAACAGACTGAATGAATTCGTCAAGCTGAGTTGCACAAAATACTGCACCCATTCTGAAATCGCAATTAAAGTTAAAAATATTTTCTTTACCGATATACTGAGCATATTCACCCATGATTTCAGCCTCATGCTGGAATCTGCCGTTTTCATAGAGTTCGTCAAGGTTAGCACTGTTGCACTCCTCAGCAGTTACACAATAACGCTTAAGGTCATATACGCTTGAACCATCTGCGTTACATGCCATATCTCCGTACATTCTGATGAACTCTTTGCCAACTTTTTCGGCAAGATATTTTGCGTTGCCCTTTGTAAGTTCGCCGATACCGATTCCGATATGTACAATATTCATGAGAACTGCTTGGATAATTTCATCCATATCAACGCCCCAAACATGAACCTGATTTCCGTCCTCATCAAGTCTGTACAATGAAGATGAACTGTAACCCGGAACAACAATTACCGGATATTCAGACCATTCATCTTCGGCTGTCACTGCGAATGCTGCTGTGCATGTTGAAAAAATCATGATAATGCAAAGCAGAACTGAAAGTAATTTCTTCATATGTTTCCTCCATATTGTTTTTATGAGTGTCCAAAATGCGGAGTTTAATTTGTGTTTCCCCCGCCTGCGGCGGGAAACACATGGCAAATAAATCCTCGCAGTGGTCACTTCCTTGTTTTTTGCCGCACATTACTGCGAATACTATAGAATTTTATCATATTATTAAAAAAACTACAACAAGACAGCTGATTAAAAATTATATAAAAATCGGCTGTCTTGATTGTTGATTTTAACAAAAGTTATTCAATTTTGCGAAAATGTCGATTTATAGCAAACATATTATTCGGACAAATATCCTTTAATAAGATTTACCACACGTTCAGTTGAATGTCCGTCACATGCACCAACTTCAAGTTCTTTAAAGCGCTTGATTTTTTCGGTTTCACTGCCTTTTTCCAACGCTTCACGTATCGCTCCGAGCATCTCGTTGCTGTCTTTAACAATACTGCCGGGAAGATCCTCTTCATAATTGAGGTAAAACTCCCTTTCATATTCGTCATAGTCGGGACAATAGAACACCAACGGCATATTCAAAAGCGATGCATCAAATATGATTGATGAATAGTCTGTTATGACAACATTCGCTATTGCAAGAAGATCCGGACTGGGTTCAAAGGTGTAATCCTTGATTCGTGAATAGAAAGCATTTTTGAAAAATTCCTCTTTCATAACAGGATGGCGGCTAATGATAAACACCTCATCATCGGCAAGTTCATCATTAAGTTTTGCCCAATCAATTTTGGGGTCAAAATTGTTAAGCACACCGTCTGTTTCTCTGAAAGTCGGGAAATAGACATAAACTTTTTTATCTTTAAGCAAAGGATGGCGAGTGATTATCTGCATACGCTTATCCTCACGCTCTTGTGTATCTACTACACCATCGGTTCTCGGTGAACCAAGTGCCTTAACAACATCAATATCAACACCGAAAGCATGTGCATAAAACTGACGTACATATTCCGAAGATACGCACACATCGCTGTACTGTGAGTGAGTGCTGTACTCTTCAATTCGTGAAAGCCGTGACGGAGCATCGAGTCCAAAGCGCTTAAATGCACCGCTTGCATGCCATATCTGGATAACTTTTTGACCCTCACGCAGTCTGACTGATCTCAGGTATTTAAGATAGTCATCAGTAACAATGACCTTACTTGTGAGCATATAGAACTTTGCCTTGCAGGCATCAATAAACGAGTGCGGGAGCATTTTTGCAAACATAACCTTACTGCAATCGCATCCGTCATAAACAAACCTGCTGTTTTCAAGCAATTTGTCATTGCTTCGTATCGTGTAGAAAAACGCTCTGTTCTTAATTTTCATATGGCTGAAAACGAACACAAGTATCCTGTCGATGACGTTTACTATAAAGCGTTTGATCGCCTTAGCAAATTTTATCGCCTTGTAAAGACGCTTTTTCGATGTAACACGTTTGCGATATACCGACTTATACTTTTTATAAATTATCTTACACTCATTAGGCAGATAACGTTGTTCGGCTTTGAGAAGCGAAAGAGCCTCTTCCTCGTTATACGGAAGATATGCACCGCGGTGCAGAAGCTTTTTGAAACGCGAATGTTCATAAAGCTTATACATATCTATAACAGGATTATCAGAAAATGTGAAGTGAATACCGTTAAGATGGTCGGTTCTGAAAAGTTTATTGCAAAAGAACAAATCCAGTACAAAAGTATTGTTGCTCTCAGAAGCACGCGTAACTTTCATGTCAGAATAAAACGACAGATCAGAGAATGAGTATTCTTCGGTTCTATTACCGTCAAACCTTGTCAGCGGTGAGGTCGTAAAACCATATTTTTCCCTGCCTTCGAGTGCCATATAATGGCGCATGAGTATCTTCGGATTCAGTCTTGCAAAGCCATCCTGATACATAATATATTTCGTTGGGCATTTTTCAAGAGCAAGGTCTTTGAATTCCGCAAGCGACTTTGCTTCTATAAATTCAACATTCGGATAGTTTATCCATTTTTTCGGGAATATATCTCTCAAGCGCTCATCAACAAACAGCTTGAATCCCGGCATGGTCTGATTGAAAATGGATGTAACCTGAATGAGAAGTCGTTTTTCATGCAGATGTCCGCGTTTTTCACTTTTGCCGATGCAGACAGTAACTTTAGGGTTCTCAGCCATTTCACTCTTATTATCAATAAGACGTCCGTCATAAAAAATATCCTTATTGATTGAAAGCAGTGTTTTTTTACCGCTGCTTGAAAGGCAGGCAATCAAACTGCTGATAATATCGGTATATTCTTTGATCTCATCATCCTCAAGCGACCAAAAATGTCTGTAGTAACTATATAAAAGCACCGTGATTTCCTTAAGGAAAACCTGGTCAATATAACAAACCTTAACCTTTTTTAGTTCCTTGCGGTCAAAATCCGTAACACTTTCCGCAACAGCCTTATCAAAAGTTTTTTCAGCCATTTCAATAATGAACTTATACGCATCAAGATAATGCTGTATCGGGAATTGAGCAACACCGTCATTTTGAACGGGAATAATATAACTTGCCGCACCTTTTGAAGAGCAAGCGATAACATCGCTTGCAAAAGCAAATGGAAGGGTAAACGCTGCTTCTCTTGCCTTTCCGAAAGCATTGAACTTAAGACCTAACTGCTCCACCCGGCTTTTCAAAAACAGCTTGTTTGTAACAGCAGGATTCCAAATTAAATCTGTATCGAATTTATTTGTCTTTTTTCTTCTTGAAAGGATACCCGTGCTTTTAAATTCGTGCTTGCCGTAAACATCGGAACTTGCCATTGGCGCAACGCATAAATCAGCATCTTCCTTTTCGGCGCACTCATACATACCCTCAATCAGTCGCTTTGAAAAAATTACGCTTGCATCGCCGAAAGCAAGATATTTTCCCTTCGCTTGTGACATTCCGATATTTCTTGCACCTGAAATGCTGTTTGTTTCAACACGCTGATAAGAAAATCGCTTATCATTTAAATAACTTTTCATAATTGACGGTGAACTATCGTTCGATGCAGCATCAATCATGATGACCTCAATATCTTTGAAACTTTGACTTTTTATTGAATCAAGAGCACTTTTCAAATTATGCTCATCATTGTTAACGGCGATAATAATTGAAACCTTTACGCTCAAATTAATCAACCCTCTCAAAATAAATTAACCACTTTCCATAAGTAAAAATCAGGAATTTCCAATCAACACATTACGCATCGTAAATTCATCAGCGATTCCACTACATGGGTACTATTATACCGCGTCCGGGGAAACAAGCGACATCGCCGCAATGAATTGACTGTCAGTGGCAAGTTTTTTTCCGTCACCTTTTGCATCAGATTCAAGGTCGGGTTCAATGCCGATTGAAAGAAAGCTTCCGCTGCGATACGGCATAACCTCACCAACCGAAAGCAAAACAGCATTACCATCGGAAAGCACAAACGCCTCGCGTTTTAGTCCGACTCCGCCTGTTGTTTTACCGACAAGTTCAGCTTTGCCGAAGTCACGCATACCAACAGCAAAAAGTTCTGCCGCCGCTTCTGTTTCTTCATTGACAAGCACTGCCATCGGCAATCCGACTTCGCCCGACGTTGTTGTATATTTTTTTATTACGTTGCTTTTTGAATCCACGAGTGTTGCTGCCGGTGTTGACGCATCATTCATCGGAACAAAAATGTCAAGCACTTCCATTGCATTATCAAAATTTTCGCTTTGATTTTTACGAACATCAATAACGATACTATCCATTCCGGATGAAACAAATTTATCAACTTCGCTCTGCACCTGTGATGCCGTTGATGAATAGAAGTTCGAAATTTTCAGATAGCCTGTGCTGCCATATGTCTGAGCTGAAACAGATTTTGCTTCATAACCCTTGACGATATTAACCGTCGTGTCACTTTTATCTCTTCTGTATGTTATGTTAACTGAGGTCAGCTTATCTCCTTCAAGTTTTGCCGCCATTTCATCATAATTGTTAACATCAATCATTATACCGTCAAAGGCAATAATAACATCGCCTTCACGCAAACCTGACGACTGAGCAGGAGAATCATCATATACCCCCGTAATTTCAATATAACTGTTTTTGTTCTTCTTATATTCAATGCCGATACCTGACATATCGCCTTTGGAGCGTGCAAGATACCGAGCATATTCATCGGCCGTCAAAAATTGTGAATAATTATCTCCAAGACCGGAAACATATCCGTCCGCAATTGCAGCCTCAAAGTTTTTGTTTTCGTTTCCGCCGTAATAGTTATTATTGATTATGTTATCAAGTTCTTCAAGCAGTTCATATCTGCCGAGTTTTTCGGGCAAATCTTTCAATATACCATTGTACTCACTACTGATAACACTCATGGTTATTGCACTTGAAATTGCAATTGCAACACAAATCAAACCAATTGCAACACCGAGAGAAATCTTTTTATTCATATATCATCGTATTTACACTCAAATCTTTTCAGACCTTCGTATAACTCTCCTTTCCGTTGACACTTAAATAAAAGTATATCATATCTTGTGACATCTGAAAATTTACGACCGGTAAGTTAACGATGTGAATTTTCAGGTGTTACAAGGCATAAGAGGGGCAGAAAAACTACCCCTCGTTCTAAATAATATTATGGTTTTTTGACATAATTGAGCGGATTCTGCTTAGAACCGTTATGGCGCACCTCAAAATGAAGATGTGGTCCGGTCGAGTTACCGGTTGAACCTACATTTGCAATCTGCTGTCCTTTTGAAACCGACTGTCCCTGTGAAACAGTGAGGTTTGAACAGTGACCGTAAACAGTTGTGTAACCATCGCCGTGGTCAATTACAACATAGCGTCCGTAGCCTGTAGAACCCCAAACAGCTGCAATTACGGTTCCCGCCCTTGAAGCATAAACCGGCTTACCGTAGATTCCGCCGCCTGTGATATCAATACCGCCGTGGAAACTCCAACCGGAAATCGACGCACTTCGGTTACCATAGCCGCTGCTGATATAGCATGATGTGTTGCCCAACGGCCATCCCCATGTACCGGAGGACGCATATGAACCGCCGGTGCTCTGACTGGTTTTTGATGGATCGCCATTTGATGCAGGAAGAGTTGTTGACTGCTGAGCCTGACTTGTTGCCTGATAACTCTTGATAAGTTCATCAATTTCCTTATCAGCGGCTGCCTTTTCAGCTTCAAGGCTCTTTACATAGTTTTGATATATCGCACTGCTTTTGTCAAGGTCGGCGATATATTTTTCAACCGAAGCATAATCTTTTTCAAGCTGAGTGACAGACTTATCATATTCAGCCTGTTTAGTTGTCAACTCACGCTTTTTTTCAACTGATTTGGCCTTGGTTTCTTCAACAGATGCCTGCTTGTCAACAAGAGTTGTCTGTTTTTCTTCAAGTTCACTTTTCGCCTTATTGAGTTTAATAACCTTATCCTTAAAATCGTTGATAACCTTTTTGTCATCCTCAGACATGCGCTTCATCATTTCAAGGCTTGTTAAAAAGCCTGCAAGACTGTCTGAACCCATGAGAATTTTCAAGGTAGAATCCTTACCGTTAATATAATATGATCTGAGTTTTGTTGAAAGAAGATCTTCTGATTCACTTATGTTATTTTTTGTTTCCTTAATTTGCTGATTGGCAACGTTAATTTCATCCTCAATAACAGTGATTTCATTGTTAAGTTTGGTCAACTGTTTATTATAGGTGTCAATCTCATTATCAATGGTTTTAATCTGTGTTTCAAGATTATCAACCTTTTTCTCAACTGCTGAAATCTGAGATTCAAGCGTATTGAGATATTCCTGCTGCGATTCCTTTTTGTTTGCAAGCTCATTAAGCTGCTGCTTATTCTTGCTTATTTCTCCGTTGAGTCTGTCAATCTCATCCTCAAGTTCCTGCTTTGTTGCGGCATGAACAGCAGTGGACGGACTCACATATACAAGCGAAACAAAAAGCAATACCGCACAGACAAATACTGCCGTAAATCTTTTCACGGTAAAAACCTCCAAACTGCTATGATAGCTGATTATACAAGTTCGTTAGCCTCACTGCCCTCTTTCTTGAGGTACTTGCGTATGGACACAACACTTCCGAATGAGCCGAGGAAGATACCTGCCACAAGATAGCATACTGCAAGCAGTGGGAAGATATCCGACATCATGATTGTTGAACTTCCGAAGAGTTTGAACAGCGATGCAAGTGAGTTGCCTTCAAACCTTTCAACAAGGCAAGTGAATATAAGCGCAATAACGCCCGATATAACACCGATTATAATTCCCTCAATCATGAACGGCCAACATATGAACGTGTTTGTTGCACCGACCGATTTCATAACCTGAATGTCGATTTTTCTTGATACCATTGTGATCTTGATTGTGTTTGCAATAATGAACAATGAAACAACACTCAAAACGGCAACAAGGATAATACATATTGCTGTTATTGATGCCTGCAAGGTTGAAATCTGATTAACGATTTCCTGACTTTCACGCACTATGTCGATATTATCAACCGTTTTGATGGCGGCAAGTGTTGTGTTAAATTCATCAATATTACTCACTGTGATTCTGTAAGAATGAGGGAGAGGATTACTGATAACACCGTCAAGCATTTCGGTTTCAAGTCCGAATTCTTTCATAAGTTCTTTATATCCGTCTTCCTTTGAAACAAATTCAACTTCAGTAACATTTTCAATTGCTTTCAAATCAGTGTTAACTTTGTTGATTGCAACATCATCAATTCCATCCTTAAGGAAAGCAACAACAACATTCTGCTTTTCAACATCTTTTGCAAGAGTCTGTATATTCAAAAGAAGAAGCACCGAAACACCTATAAGCAAAAGGCATGCAGTCAAAACACTTATTGACGAAAGTGACATGCTTCTGTTGGCAACAAGATTGTGGAATCCCATTTTGGTGAGATAGGAGGTATTAAGACCGCCTGACTTTTTCTTGCCTTTTTTTCTTTTCTTTGCCATTATGCCTCACCGTCCTTTCCGTCTGCTGAGTCCGCAGTATCCGGCTCAATCACCGCTGTTTCTTCTTGAACTGACTGCGACATCTGAGAAAGTGCCTTTTCGGCTTCTGTATTAGCCTTTAACATTTTTGCCTTAGCTTTTGACGGTATATCGGAAATAATTTTTCCGTTTTCTATTGTTACGATTCTGTGATCGAACTGATGAACAAGTTCAAGGTCATGGGTAACAACAACCACAGTTGCTCCCAAAGCGTTGATCTTATCGAACAGGCTCATAATTTCACCGGAAAGCACCGGGTCAAGGTTACCCGTCGGCTCATCGGCAATAATAACACCGGGATTGTTTACCAATGCTCTTGCAATGGCAACACGCTGTCTTTCACCTGTTGAAAGCTGGTTCGGGAAACAGTCAGACTTGCCTGAAAGGTCCACCAGTCTTAGAACATACTTAACGCGCTTGGTGATTTTTCTTTCACCCATACCAATAACACGAAGTGCAAAAGCAACGTTATCGTAAACTGTCATTTTTGGAATCAGTCTGAAATCCTGAAAAACAATACCGAGCATGCGGCGAAGATACGGCAGTTCACGGTTTTTGATTCCGTTGAGAAGATACGGACCGACTTTTACATAGCCGGAATCGATCTTTTCCTGTCCCATGATTACATTTAGAAATGAACTTTTGCCTGCACCCGATGCACCGACGATGAACACAAATTCGCCGTCCTCAATCTTGACATTTACATTGTCAAGTGCAACAACATCGTTTGCTTTGTACTTCATTTTAACATTTTTGAATTCAATCATTTTTTAACCACACTCATATAATTTTTGGGTTCTTCATAACAGCTGATGAATCTCATAATTATGAAAATCATCAGAGTTCACTAACGGAAGATCTGATTAATCCTGCCTGCGCGCATGATACGCACATCGAATTATTCAAAACTTCCTTAATACTTAACCGGTTTTGCGTCAAGATATTTCTTAACCATAAGTGCAACTTTGAATACGATTGCATCGTCAAATTCGCGCAGATCCAAACCGGTCAACTTCTTAATTTTTTCAAGTCTGTATACAAGAGTATTTCTGTGAACAAAAAGTTTTCTTGATGTTTCCGAAACATTGAGGTTGTTTTCAAAGAACTTCTGAATGGTGAAAAGAGTTTCATGGTCAAGTCCCACTATCGAACCTTTCTTGAAAATTTCCTTAAGAAATGTTTCGCAAAGAGTTGTCGGCAACTGATAAATAAGTCTTGCAATACCGAGGTTCTCATATGTTACAATTGTTTTTTCGGTGTCAAAAACTTTACCAACTTCAAGAGCAATCTGTGATTCCTTGAATGAACGCGGAAGATCCTTGATGCCAACAACAATTGTGCCGATACCGATAAGGCAGTTAACATAATATTCAGTATGCAAAGTGTCAACAATTGAACGTGCAAGCTTTTCAAGGTCTTTCATATCACTGCCCGAACGAATCTCTTTAACAAGAGCGATATCAGTTTCATTGATATTGATAACCAAATCTTTTGTCTTGTCGGGGAAGAGATGCTGAACAGCTTCACTCACGGGAACTTCGCTTCTTTCAGATGTCCTGATGAGCAGAACACAGCGCGGAATTTCGTTGTTGATTCCAAGTTCCCTTGTTTTAAGATAGATATCGCCCTGAAGAATATTTTCGAGAATAACATTTTTAATAAAGTTACTTCTGTCATATTTTTCATCGTAATACTGCTTGATGCTGTTAAGCGAAACAGTGATAAGCTTTGCAAAACTTGCAGCGTTTTCATCATCACCGTCAACAAAAACTGCACAGTCCGGATGCATCTGCATACCGATTGCAAGGAAAGTTCTGCCGCCGATTACGCTCACATCAAACGGAGAAAGTTCCTCACTGAAATTAACAAAACCTGTTTCTCCGATTCTGCCTAAATCGCTGCAACAAATGATTGTTCCCTCGTTATCCACAACGCCGATCGTACGATCAATTGCATCTTTCATCTGATGAACGATTCCTTGAAATAGTCTGTTAGACATAAACATGTCCCCCCATCAAAAATTCATTATACAGTCTGCCGAAATCACCGTTTTAACCGAGGAACATTAATTTTCTTTTGCTACCGTCAGCCGAAAATTTGCGTCATGTTAAAGCGGCAATTCCCTTTTTATACATTTTGACTATCGTCACTTTTACCATTCTACACAATTTATCGGCATTTTGCAATATAAAAGAGCAAAATTTTTAGGTATTTTCTCAAAAAAATTTCGTTAGAAAGAAGTTTTTTGTAATTTCTTATCACTTTTTACTGATAAATAACAGTTTTTTTCGTTGATTTTTACATTGTATAAAATAACCATAAAAATCTAAAAAACGCTTTTATTATTCCTATTAGAAATAATAATTTGAATAGGTGTACATTTTGACCAATACCTTTTCGGCGATAAAACTTTAACAAAAACACTTTAAAGATACTTAAACCGAGATTAAGGCAAAATTTGGAAATTGGCATCCGTAAGTTTTATTGCTACAATTCTTAGTTTGTCCTCATGCCGGACAACACGTAAAATGAGGAGTTAGGAGTGAGGAACGGTGGTCACGGATGAATCGGTAATCGATTTGAAATCATTCGTTCGCGTAATTAAATTGTATCTTGCAGTTAGAAATTATTATAATAACAAGTTATAAAATGATTGCTGTCTATCTTTGCGGTTAAAAAGCTGACGTAGGCAGTTGCTTCCCCGCATCATAGCCGTGCGCAAGCACCGCAATTACGCATTAAGCATTACGAATTACGCATTTTTATTAAGTTTCTCTATTTATTACAAATTACTTAAGATTTCCATTGTTTGTTGACAGTTAATCTTCACAATGATAAAATAATGGTAATACAATAACCGAGGTTACAATTATTATGAAAAAATTTCTTTCCGAACTCAAATTTTCAATTGCGGATACTGCCGCATCGTTTATATCAGGCTGGTTGATTGCAGTCAGCTGCATGATTATGATTTTTCCGAATGCCGGAGTTAAAGTAGATTTTATCAATGACATGAACCTTTTTCTGTTTTTGTCGCTGTTGCTCTCGTTCGGTTTAGCTGTTCTCTTTCTTGATGCATATTATCACGAAAAACATGTTGCGAAATACGCGATAGTTGCGTCACTGATCGTATTCTCTTTTTCGCTTGCCGCCAAACGAAATGACGGATATACCTATATTGTTCTTGCGGCAGTTCTATTGATTGCACTCTATTGTCTTAATAAGGAAGTTTCTCCCGCATTTCTTCATCAATCCGCTTCGCGTAAAGTTACTTTGGGTGTAACAATAACCGCAGCTGTTGCCGTTACTGTTATTGTAGGCTCTATTTCGGTTTTCAGATATCTGACATACTCTGCTCCGAACTATGACTTCGGTATTTTCTGCAACATGTTCTATAACATGAGAGAAAATCTTTCACCAGTTTCAACATGCGAAAGAGATCAGCTGCTATCTCATTTTGCGGTGCATATTTCACCGATTTTCTATTTGCTTTTGCCGTTTTACTTTATTGCTCCGTCACCTGTTACAATCGCTGTTTTGCAACCGCTTATTATTTTCAGCGGAATAATTCCTGTATATCTTCTTGCACGACACTTGAAACTTTCTGAAAATACGGTGATGTTTGTTTCTTTTGTTTATGCATTTTTCACACCGTTTGCAAGCGGATGCTTTTATGATATGCACGAAAACTGCTTTCTTGTTCCGACTCTGCTTTGGCTCTTCTATTGCTTTGAAAAAGGCAAAAATATTCCGATGTTCATTTGCATGTTCTTGGTTCTGTTCGTCAAAGAAGATGCATTTATATATGTTGCGGTTTTTGCCATGTATCTAATTATATCAAGAAAACGCGCAAAATCCGGCTTAGTTATGCTCGCTCTCGGCGGTGCATATTTTCTGCTTGCATGTTATCTGCTGACAACCTACGGCAACGGTGTTATGTCCTCCAGATACTCAAATCTTGAACTGGACGGCGGACTTATCGATGCCGGCAAAACATTAATTATGAACTTCGGCTTCGCAATTTCTGAAATTTTCAAAACTAAGAAAGACGATCCTCAAAAATTTCTATATCTTGCAGAACTGATTATGCCGCTCGCGTTTATACCGTTTCGCTCAAAGAAGTTTTCAAGATACATTCTCATACTTCCGATTTTCATCAATCTCTTCACAAGATACACTTATCAATACGATATAACGTTCCAATACACGTTCGGAATAAGCGCATTTTTGATATATCTCTGTCTGCTCAATCTTTCCGATATGGACAAAAATGAGCAAGAAAACAACAGCTTTGCCGCTGTCATAATGTCGTTGTTATTGTTTGTAATGATAGTGCTTCCGAAATGTGCAACATACATTGAAAAGTATGCAGACAACAGGCAGGACTATAGAATTATAAGTGAAGCAATTGAAACAATCCCCGATGATGCGACAGTAACTGCCTCAACATTCTTCTTGCCACATATGGCAAAAAGAAGTGTCATTTACGAGGACGAATATCACGAAAAACCGTCAACTGAATATTTCGTTCTGGACACCAGATATGCCGCTGCTAAAAACAGAGGTCAAAAGTATATCGACGCAGGCTATGAACTGATATATGAGTCAGACGGCTTGATTGAAATATATCATACCGGAAGTAATAAGTAATAAGTAATATGGAATAGTGAAAAGGTACGCGGGTTAGTTTGTGCTGATTTTAAGATATTATCCGCATACTTTAGCATGATACATCTTTTTTTGACAAGAAAATTTTCATTCTTCATTACAATAAAAAACAATAAGGAGATTCAACAATGGCAAAAGCACTTGTACTTGCAGAAAAACCGTCAGTGGCACGTGATATTGCACGTGTGCTCGGTGCAAAAAGAAACGGAAACGGCTTCATTGAAGGCGACAAATATGTTATCACTTGGGCACTCGGACATCTGGTTACGCTCGCCGACCCTGATGCATACGACAAAAAATATAAATCATGGCAACTTGAAGATCTGCCGATGCTTCCGCAAAAAATGAAGTTAGTGGTTATCAAGCAAACCGCAAAGCAATATAAAACGGTATCATCGCTCATGAATCGCAGCGACATTGACAGGCTCATAATTGCAACCGACGCAGGCCGTGAGGGTGAACTCGTTGCCCGCTGGATAATGATGAAGGCTCATTGGAAAAAGCCATCGTTCAGACTATGGATATCTTCACAAACAGACCGCGCAATCAAAGACGGTTTCAACAATCTCAAACCGGCAAAAGACTATGATAACCTATATTATTCCGCACAGGCAAGAGCCGAGGCGGACTGGCTTGTCGGCTTAAACGTCACAAGAGCACTCACATGCAAACATAACGCACAGCTTTCGGCAGGACGCGTTCAGACCCCTACCCTCGCCATGATAGTTGCAAGGGAAGATGAAATATTAAAATTCCGTCCAAGCGACTATTTTACATTGCAAGCAGTATTCAAAGGATTTAACGCAACTTTCCGTGACAGCAAAAATAACACACGATTTTCCAACCGCGATTTTGTTGAAAAAATATGTCAGTCAATTAATGGCAAGAACGCTGTAGTTGCAAAAATTGAGCGTACTGCAAAAAGACAGAATCCGCCTGCGGCATATGACCTTACGGAATTGCAAAGAGATGCCAACAAGATTTACGGCTACTCAGCAAAACAGACACTTTCTCTCATGCAAAGCCTTTATGAATTCCACAAGGTACTCACCTATCCGCGCACAGATTCAAGATACATAACCGACGATGTTGTTGCAACCATTCCCGAAAGACTCAAAAGTATTGCACAAGGACCATATCAAAAGGCATCTATGACGCTTTATCGTCAGCCGATAAACGCAAAATACATCGTTAATAATGCCAAAGTCACAGATCATCATGCAATCATTCCGACTGAGCAAAGCGCAAACTTTGCAAAGCTTTCATTTGAAGAAAGAAATATATATGACCTTGTTGTGAAACGCTTTATTGCGGTTCTTTCATCCCCGTTTGAATATGATGAGGTTAAACTGACACTTGACATCGACGGCAACAACTTTCACGCAAAAGGCAAAATTGTCAAAAGCGCCGGATGGAAAGAGATATACGGAACAAGTGTGAGCGATGATGAAGATGAAGAAACCGAGAACAAGGCTCAGCAGCTGCCAGATTTGAAAGAGGGTATGAAACTGCCCGTACTCAATCTCAAAATCAACACCGGCAAAACAAGACCACCTGCAAGATACACCGAGGCAACTCTGCTTTCAGCAATGGAAAATCCGTCAAAACAGATAGCAGACAAAGCACTTAAATCAGTCATCGAAACCACAAGCGGACTCGGTACACCTGCAACGAGAGCCGACATTATCGAAAAGCTTTTCGATAACTTTTCAATTGAACGCAACGGTAAAGAAATACGTCCTACAGCCAAAGGTCAGCAGCTTATTAAAATTGTTCCTCCGGACCTCAAATCTGCTGAACTTACCGCAAAATGGGAACAGCAGTTGCAAAACATCAGCAAAGGCACAGCCGACATGAAAGCATTTATCGCGGAAATGAGGAAATACTCCACCTCACTTGTTTCAATGGTAATTTCAAGCGATGCGAAATATGTGCACGACAACATGACAAAAGAAAAATGTCCGGAATGTGGAAAATACCTGCTTGAAGTAAACGGCAAAAAAGGCAAAATGCTCATCTGCCAAGACAGAGAGTGCGGCTACCGACGCGGGCTGACACAGGTAACAAATGCACGTTGCCCGAACTGCCACAAAAAACTTGAACTCAGAGGAGAGGGAGAGAAAAAATCATTTGTATGCAAATGCGGTTATCGCGAAAAGCTTTCGGATTTCAACAAAAGAAAACAATCTGACGGTGCAGGAAAATATGACGTTCAAAAATATATGAAGCAGCAAAATAAAATAAGCGAGGGTAACAATGCCTTTGCCGACCTTCTGAAAGATTGGAGCACGAACTAATGCAGTACTTGCATACGGGTCTTACGCATGGCTCATATTGCGAGGGGAGATTGTGGCTATCGTAACCAATAGTCCGCAAAGGAAGAAAAAATTAGGAATGAGGAGTTAGGAGTGAGGAACGGTGGTCGCGAATAAAATCTTACTGCTTTTAACTTCTTAACCGCGAAATAAAGTTATATGCCAACTCAAAACAGAAAAGATAAATAAAAACAACCTTCCAATAAGACTACAAGTAAAGGCAGCTGACAAAGCCCCGGTTGTTGCATCATAGGTTGGTTATGGGTGCAATCTTACTGTAGTCCGCAGGGTTTCGCTCATAACGTAAGGCGTCCAAATGAAATGAGGTTTAGTACAAACTTATCTGTAGAAAAAAACGGCGAAAAATCGTTCCGATTTTTTCGCCGTTTTTTGCGTACGCCAGAGTTTCTTTTTGATTGCTGGAAAAAGTAACTGCACGTCAGCGCTTTGCGCAAGTAATAAGTAATAGTGAATAAGTTTCTATACTTGTAAAAGAATACTAATACTTCTGCTCTTTCATCAAAAAAAATCTATCTCACTAAAACACGCGGACGATATCTTTAAGTCAACACAATTCGACCCGCGTACCTCTTCACTATTCCATTTTACTTATTACTTTACTGCAACGGTATTGTTTCTTCTCTCACCTTTGTTGTATCGGCATAGGCGATCTTGCTCACCGGCTTGCTTGTAGATTCGATTTCGTGCAGCCATTTGTTATAGATGATAAATTCACTGACAAGAGTATTCGACAGATAAACATAATAAAAACTGCCTTTGATTTTTGTCAGTTCTCCCTGATTGGAGAATGTTTCGCTTTCGTTCAGCGTGAATTCGCCAACAAGTTCTGCCGCTTCATCGTGCATACATGAAGTGAATGCACAAATCGTGTTTTCTGTTGTTTTCACAAATAATGAGAGCATTTCATCAGTCAGATTAAGTTGTTTACCTTTTTCATCAAGCTTCGGAATTATTATCCTGCACTGCTCAATTTTTTTGTTTTCGTTCGCAATGATTCGTACTGTCACCGAAGTGGTTTCACATGGAAAAAAGCAATTGTAAATCGTTTGCTCACCGTCGGTTGTTATCATTAAATCAGTGAAATTCAGCGGCTGTTCGGTTTGATATTTGTTATAGCTTTCGATAAAAGTATCAAGTTCAATAAATTCACTTTGAGTGCAGGCGCAAAGACCAAACATCATTATAATCGTTATAACAATACATAAGAATTTTTTCATTTCATCGCCCCCTACCGTAATTTATATGGCGGCAAAGATGAAAATATCAATAAAAATATGCGGAGAAAAATAATTAGGAATGAGAAGTTAGGAGTGAGGACCGAATGTCGCGAATAAGATTATCAAAGAATTTAGATTCAGTCCGCAAAATATAATAATTATCAAAGGTTAGAATTTGATATATAAATTGTCATTACCGAAATAAATCATTAACAGTTCATCCGTAGATGAAAACCAAAAAGTCGCAGGTTTTTTTACCCACGACTATAACTCCTCACTCCTAATTTCTCATTCCTAATTGAACTCAGTTCACCTTATAAATATTAGCCTCAAACGGTGTCAGATCGCCCTTACCGGCTGTTCTGACGTTTGATGCAATCAGCTTAAAGCCTGTTGTGTTAACAGTGCGCTTTGCCGGTTTGTTTGTGAGATTGATTTCAACAAAGTAGCTTCCGTCTTTAACGTCTGTTCTGTAGTAAGTCAGAACATCAGTGAAATTCTCTTTTGCGAGTTTGAATGAACCATATACCAAAGCCGGATGCTTATGGCGGAGTGCAATCATCTTTTTATAGAAATTCAGCACTGAATTGCTGTCCTTTTCCTGCTTTGCAACATTGATTTTCTTGTAATTGCCGTTGACATCGATCCACGGTGTGCCGGTTGTGAAACCGCCGTTTTCTTCATCACTCCATTGCATCGGAGTTCTTGCATTGTCGCGGCTGCCTGCAAGAACGATGTTAAATGCTTCTTGCTCACTCTTGCCCTTTTCAAGCTGCTGATTATAGCAATTGTAAGACTCCACATCACGGAATGATGAAATATCGGTGAAGTCACAGTTTGTCATGCCTATCTCCTGCCCCTGATATACAAACGGTGTGCCCTTAAATGTCATTTGCATGAGTGCAAGCAATTTGCTCACTTCAGCTTGATAGAAACCATCCGGACATACCTTTGACGTCATTCTCGGCCAGTCATGATTCTCACAGAAAACAGTCGGCCAACAGTGATTGCCATAGTTCAGCTGCCAATTGACAAGTTCTTTTGCCATCGGACGAAGGTCATATGTATATTTTGAAAAGCGTGCCTTGCCGGGATTATCCATGTGGTCAAATGCAAACACAACATCAAGTTCCTTGCGGTAGTCGCCTGTCATGAGTTTGCTCATTTCGATGCCTGTTCCCTGACATTCGCCGACTGTAAATGCATCAAACTTGCTGAATGTGTTCTCGTTCATTTCGTGGAGATATTCATGAAGTTTCGGACCGTAGAAATAATGTTCGCAACCCTTGAAACTCATAAGCGAACCAATTATCTCATTGCCGTTCGGCAAACCCGGTGTTTTTGAGATAAAGCTGATAACATCAAGACGAAAACCGTCAACACCCTTTTCAAGCCACCAGTTTATCATTTCATATAAATCTTTGCGAAGATTTTCATTCTCCCAGTTGAAGTCCATCTGCTTTTTTGAGAACAGATGCAGTGCCCACTGTTTTCTTTCGGGATAATAGTTCCACGCGTTACCCATAAAAATGGAATCCCAGTTGTTGGGCGGTGTGTTTTCGTCACCATCTTTCCAAATGTAGTAGTCTTTATACGGCGAATCGGGGTCATTGACAGAACTTTGGAACCATTCGTGTTCATCAGAACTATGGTTAATAACCAAGTCCATGATAAGCTTCATTCCACGCTTGTGCACTTCATCGAGCAGGCGGTCGAACTCCTCCATTGTTCCGAACTCTTCCATAATTTTGCGGTAGTCACGGATATCATAGCCGTTATCATCATTCGGCGAATCATATATAGGACTGCACCAAATTGCATCAATGCCGAGATTTTTCAGATAATCAAGTTTTTCAATGATACCGTTCAGGTCGCCTATTCCGTCACCGTTTGAATCGTTAAATGAACGAGGATATATCTGATAAAATACTGCCTCTTTCCACCACTTTTTCTCAAGCGGCGCGTTATCTTCAAGCGGACAATCCTTTTCGCTGTTAAGAAGTCCTAGAAGTGAATTGATAAAATCATCATCAATTTTACCAAATGAAAGTTTTTGAAGTGCAGATATTTTCATGTTTCCAATCGGTGTTTTGGTGATAATATCTGCATCCATACCTATAGTATAAAGTGCCTTTTTAATGATATCATGACCGGATGGTGATTTGAGAATATCTTTTATTTTGGTAGTTCTTGTTACTGTAAAGCTTTCCATATGTTTTCCTCCTGTGCGTTCTTTCGGCAAATCTCAAGAATTATATATTCATGATATAACATTTCCCTAAAATTTACAATAGTTCGTTGATTTTTTTATAATATTGATTACTATGCATTGAACTTCGAATTTTAGCCTGTAATATGTTGCGATATTTTCATCAAATGAGCAGTGAATCACAACGTTCACTGCTCTCATTTTATATTTGATTCACTTTTTTGAAGCTGCGTCAATTGATACAACATTCTCATTGCCTTTATATGTGCACTTCAAGCTACTTCTGACGAGCAGGCTTTTGAGCGCCTTGCCATTGAATGGAATTATTGGATAAAGATAGTTGTATCCGCCAAGCGTTTTGGTTGTGCATATAACAAGTGTAATAATCGCAAGTGCAGCAATAAATCCCCAAAATTTGAATATCGCCGTCATAACAAGAATAAACACGCGTGAAACCTTTATCGCATAACCTAGTTCATAACTTGGCTGAGTAAAGTTGGATATCGCCGAAAAAGCCATGAATAATACTATCTCGGAAACAAACAAACCGGATGATACACCGAACTCACCTAACACCAACGCTCCGATAACACTGAAAGAGTTGCTTAGCGCACTGGGTGTGTTAAGCGATGCCAACCGCAACGTATCAATCACGAACTCTGTAACCAACAGCTGGAAAATCAGCGGCACTCCGTTAGGCTCATTGACAAGAATAAAGTTCATCGAATCGGGAACTCTGTCTGCATAAAGCGTAATAAGATACCAACTCGGTACAAGTAAAAGTGAAAGGCCGAACACAACCGCTCTGACATATCGCAGAAAAGAGCCGATCATAGGAGGAAAATAGTAATCGTTAATGTCCTGAACAAAATCAAAAATACCCGTGGGAATAATCATTGCTGACGGCGAACCATCGGCAAGAATTATCACATTCCCGTCATAGATACATGCAGCGGCTGCATCCGGCCTTTCAGTATATCTAACCTTTGGAAACGGATTCCAAGGCTGATACGGCAAAAGACATTCCCTCAAACTTTCCTGACTCATTGTCAGGCTTTTTACATCAATTGACTTAAGCTTTTTGATTACTGCATCAAGCTGCTTTTTGTCAACCGTGTTTTCAAGATAGCAAACAACTATATCCGTTTTGGATTCTCTTCCGACCTGAAAGCTTTTGAGGGTAAGCTGAGGATTTCTTATTTTTCGTCTGATAAGCGCAGTATTGAAAATTATCGTTTCAACAAATCCCTCATGAGAACCTCTAAGCACTTTATCCGACTCAGGTTCTTGAACATCTCTTGCAGGATAGGTTCTGGAATCAATGATAATTGCCTTATCAAACCCTTCGACAATCATACCGATTGCACCCGAAAGAACAAAGGTGGTAAATTTTTCAATATCATCCTCAGTGCTTGATTCAATATATGTGATATGGGTGTTCAAAAATTCATCAGCATCGCTGATTTTTTCCATTTGTTTTTCTGTCAGATTACTGAGATATTCAAGCATTTTTTCAAACATCTCATCTTTAACAAAACCGTCAATGCAATAAAATGTTGCCCTCTGACTTCCTAATTTGATACGCTTAACTATCATGTCGAAACACTCGCCGACACGTAGCTTACGGTTGACCATTATAAGATTATCTTCATACTTTTTGTTAAAATCATTCATATAATCGCTGTGTGACTCCCTTCACGATTCAATACTAAGGATAGTTTTAGCTGATTATATGAAATTATTCAAAATGATCAAACATATGCAAAGCTATGCGGTGAAAGTATACACCAAAAATCAGATATCGTCCTAAAATGTTCTGAAGTCATTATACAACTCAACGATTGCATTCCATGTCAGCGGTCCGACATCGCCTGTGACAGGTATAGCATAAAGACCCTGCACAACTTCAACCGCGCGCTCTGTCTGTTCATCATAAACTCCGCTTACTGTTACAGACGGCACTTCGGGAAGATAGCGTGAAATTGTCTGCAGGAAAGTCTGCACCTGTTCAACGGCATTTCCTGTTGCGCCGATTGTGAGAACATATCCCGGAAAAAGCAACGATGAATACGACTGGAACTCATATGGCAGTGATTGAAGGGTATTATTATATTCAGCCAAAATTGCATACCACGTCTGACTGTCAACAACCCCTGTAACGGGTATACCGTGCTGTCTTTGGAAGGTATTGACAGCGTTCAATGTTGCCGAACCGAAAATACCGTCGCCGTTAAGACGCGGCAAAGTATCATCAAAGTAAGCGATAAAATCAAGATAGTACTGTATGATACGTACATAAACATTTGCCGAGCCGACTCTGAGCGGATATGGATATACACGCTGTGCTTCTGAAATCGTGATACCCTCGGAATACAGTTCCGAAAGCCGCTTAACTCCATTATAGATACGTCTTATCGCATACCACGTTGCCTCGCCCACTATGCCGTCAGGTGTCAGATTGAATACCTGTTGGAACACCTTAACAGCATTTTCGGTCGTTTGATTAAACACACCGTCAGTTTCGGGAATTATCGGTATGAGAGGATAGTTTCGTGAGATACGGTTCAACTGGCGCTGAATCGAAACAACAGGCTCCCCCACACTGCCGAGTCTAAGCGGCGTGCCCTGATAAGACGGAACATTTTCACCTGTTTGCGCTCTTTGGAGATTTATGTTGTCGCCGTAATAATACTGCAAAATTTCATACGGTGTATAACCTTGATTTGCAAGTGCAACAGTACCCCATTGAGAAAGTCCGTTACACTGAACATTGATACCGTCACAATATTCGGTATAATAAGGTTGTATACTGCCTTGAACAACAACATAAAGATTGAAAATTTCATCAACGATTTGTGATATATTTTCAAAGTAATCCCTGCCGGGATTGAATGATTGATCATATTGAGTGGAGTTTGTGATGTCAAAATCAAAGCCCTGTGAGCGGTAGAATTCATTAAAAACTCTATTCAATGCAATTGAAATTTGAGCGATGATATTCGCTCTCAATGCACTTTCAGGCCATGTTGGAAAAATCTCACTTGATGCAACATTTTTGATATAATCAACAAATGGAACTGTTACATTCTGTGCATAGCTTCGCGGAGGTCCTAAATGCACGGTTATAGTTTCGGGAACAGTGACAAAATCAGCCATTTTCAACCTCCATCACGCCCGGCTCACTCGGCTCATTTTCGTGGTATATTATCTCCTCGCCGTTTCCGCTGTCATTAGGAACAAGCTGAACCTTTTGAATTGACTTTATATTAGGAAAAACCGGCACACCCAAAAATTTATTTTTTATAAATCTCGGATGTTCAACAAAAATATCATATTGTGCATAAGGGATTACATTAGACGGCAGCTGTGACGCATTCGGATTAGGAGAAGGCAAAACAATGTTATCAACAATACCGCTGGTATCCGTGTATCCTTGAAAAAAGTTTTTCTCTGTTCCCCCTTCGTATACTGTTACGCAAGCAGCCGTAATCGGATATACTTGATCGGCAGCATATACTTGAACGCGAAGTGTACCAAAGCTGTCAAAGGGATGCTTTCCACCCGGAGGATCCATAACTGATTCTTCAATTGCCTGATCAATCAGGCTTTGTTCAAGGCTCCTGTCGTGCTTGTTTCTGCTATGTATACTCTCTTCCTGCGACTGCTCGTTCATTTCGTCATCTGCTTGCGCCAGATTTTCCCACTCGGTTTCTTTTGGCATTTCAGATAAATCGACTGCGGTTTCTTCCGCTTCGTTTGAAAAGACATCAGCTTCTGATGGATTATCAATCGGTTCTGCTAAAACAGGTTTTTCCGTTTCCGATGTTTCTACGCTTGTTTCAGGTTCAGTATCCTCCGCTCCATAATCAATCTCATTCAGCACATCTGAAATTGATTTTCTTTTTGCGTCCACCAGCTCTTTTTTGTATCGCTCAATCATTAAATCAAAGCTGTTCATCAAATCACCTTTCTCGTTAGTATACGTTATTCTATGAGAAAAATCAGCGCTTTGACACAAAAAAGTGCCGTTCCTATTGGAACAACACTAAAATTTTATTTCTTCCTTAACTCAAGCATCGCTGCATAGTGTTTTATCGTAAATTCATTCGGTGCAATTTTTTCAAGCATTGCCTTGTGCTCAAATTCCCATTTTTCAATCTCTTCAGATGATAACGATGCACCAATTCCTCGGCATGACTTCATTCTGCCGTGCCATGTTTCACGGGTAAAAGGTACATCAAGCTTATATTCTTCATGATATACAGGCTCAAAAAAATGATAAGTGCATGATGGAACATCAATTTTTTTCATTGTTTCCTTAGCACCGGTCCAAGCAGGATTATATTTAAGCACCAAATTCTCGCTCATCTTTGCAGTTTCATCTTCAAACGGCAGCCATGCCATATACAAAATCAACAGCCGACCATCAGTTTTTAACATATCAGCAAGTTTCGGCATAACTTTTTCATGGTCAAAATAGCCGAAGCATTGGCACGCAGTGATAACATCAAAGCTATCTTTCGAGAAACTGACTTTTTCAACAGGCAATGCGACAAAATTTATATTTTGATTCTTCTCTTTTGCAAGTCTTTCAGCGTAAGCAATCTGATTTTCGGAAATATCAACTCCCGTCCACTTGGCACCGTAATGATACATATTTCTCGGCAGTACACCTGTTCCGGTGCCCAAATCAAGAACTTTCTGCCCTTTTATGCAAAGTCCGCGCTCAGCAATATGTTCATAAAAATCATCAGGATAAATATCTCTGTATTTTGCGTAAGCCTCAGAAGTTCTGCCGAAATCGAAACTTTTGCCGCCGTCAAAGTTTTTGTTTGTTATATCCATTTTAGCACCGCCGAATTCTTATTTATATCTCTTAAACTCAACGTGCAGCCGACCTTTTTTACTCTCTCCGTTAACAGCAGCAAAAACGGCTTTGCCTTTACCGCGAAGCACCAACTTATCCCCCGATAAAACTCGATAGTCTGACTTTTCGATTTGCACACCGTTCACATAAACTATGCCTTTTTCAATAGCTTGCACACTTGAACTTCTTGAAAGAGAAAAAGCTGCCGAAACCATGTTGTCAAGTCTAAATGATGCAACGCTATCTCTGACAAGTTCAAAATTTTCTTCACGAGTCGATATCTCACCGAATGAAACCACATTTGCTTTGACGCTGCCCCTGCCGACTGAGGTCAGATTTTCCGTTATGTACTTCGCAATACTTTTAATACATGGGATATAACAGCCGTTTTCATCAACAAGCAGATCTCCAATCATTTCACGCTTAATTCCAAGCCCCATTAAAGAGCCGAGATAATCACGATGAGAAAGAGCGGAAAATTTGTCCTTTTCAATTCTAACCAAAGCAAGCGGATTATCCTGCTCATTTTCCGAAAAGAACTGCATAATATCATCAAAATCAAAAAATCTCGGAACAAAAACAACCACCGTACGCTCAGCGTCAGCGTAACCGCCATAATAAAATGTATTAACAAATTCACGCTGCTCCTTTTCAATCAAAAGCAGCAACGATTTTTGCCTTAAATCAAGAAACTGTGTATTTGTAATCATAGAATTGTCCGCACACTGTGTTTTCAAGTCACGAGCATGCGAAACCAGAATTTGGTCGTCTGTCATAGTGAACCTCTTGTTAGTTAGGAATGAGGAGTTAGGAATGAGGAACGAAGGTTGCGGGGAAATAATCATCATCTGTTCACTTCGCAACCGCAAAAGTAGATAGTAATTATTTTATAGCTTGTTATTATAATAACTCTCTAACCATAGGATTTAATTAACTTTCGCGGACAAGTAATGACAATTTGTTGATTGCTTTACCCGCGACCATAACTCCTCACTCCTCATTCCTCATTATCTTTGCGCCAGCATCATGTCTTTCACTTTCATGAGCCTTGTTGTTGTGGCTCTTTCGTTCTCGGCAAGTTTCATAGTGATGTACCTTATTGTATCTTCATACTGCGGTATCATCACATGCTCAAGCGCATTAACTCTTCTTCTGGTTCGCTCAATTTCTGCCGCCATAAGCTGACACTGCTTTTCAATTTGTGCGAGTTTCAGCATGTCGGGCATGATGTCTGCCATTGATTTCACCGCATCATCAAGATCGCTTGATGTGAACGCATAGCCGTAAGAATAAATTTCACCCTCAGCTGCCGTTTTATATTCTGCTTTAAACTGAGGAACAACAACACTCATGATATTTTTTTCGCTCACATCAACACTCATTTTCTGCGATGGCATCATCAGCGCAACCTCGATTTCTTCGTCACTCATAACACTTCTTGCAAGCGACATGTTGCGGTTCGCATGTTTGATACCATCTTCAACTTTGATGCGCAGCTGTTTATTCTCGCGCGCCAAATCCAGAAACTGACGCATGAGTTCATCGCGTTTATCTTTCAAAAGCCTGTGACCCTTTCGTGCGGTTACAAGCTTTTTTTTGAGGTTAGTAAGCTCCATCCTGGTTGGATTCACGTTCATAACCGCCATGAAATCACCTACTTTTCGATGTAATATTTATCAAGAAAATCGTCACTGATTCTTTTAAGTTCGCTTCTCGGCAATATCGAAAGCAGTTTCCAACCGATGTCAAGCGTTTCAGTAATTGATCTGTTGGTTTCATTGCCTTGCGAAACATATTCATTTTCAAATGCATCTGCAAACCTTGCATACAGCTTATCGGTATTTGTCAGCGCCGCTTCTCCGAGAATAACCATCAATTCTTTTGCGTCCTTACCTCTTGCATAAGCAGAGAAAAGCTGGTTCATTGTATTCGAATGGTCGGCTCTTGTTTTGCCCTCGCCGATACCTTTATCCTTAAGCCTTGAAAGCGACGGCAAAACATCAATCGGCGGAGTTATTCCTTTGCGGAACAGTTCTCGGCTTAAGATGATCTGACCTTCTGTGATATATCCTGTAAGGTCTGGAATCGGGTGAGTTTTATCATCTTCAGGCATGGAGAGAATCGGTATCATTGTTATACTGCCGTCCTTATTTCTTTGCCTGCCTGCTCTTTCATATATTGAAGCCAAGTCAGTATACATATATCCCGGATAGCCGCGTCTGCCAGGCACTTCTTTTCTCGCCGCAGACACTTCACGAAGTGCATCAGCATAATTTGTGATATCCGTAAGTATTACCAACACGTGCATACCCTTGTCAAATGCGAGATATTCAGCGGCAGTAAGTGCCATTTTAGGTGTTGCAATTCGCTCAATTGCAGGATCGTTTGCAAGATTGGAAAACATTACTGTTCTGTCAATTGCACCCGTTTCTCTGAACGACTGAACAAAATATTCTGATTCTTCAAACGTGATACCCATAGCCGCAAAAACAACGGCAAATTGTTCGTTGTCACCAAGTACTTTTGCCTGCCTTGCAATTTGAGCGGCAAGTTCAGCATGAGGAAGTCCCGATGCTGAGAAAATCGGCAGTTTTTGACCTCTTACAAGTGTGTTAAGTCCATCAATTGCGGAAACACCTGTTTGAATAAACTCCTGTGGATAGCTTCTCGCGGCCGGATTCATCGGTGTGCCGTTAACATCAAGCCTTTTTTCGGGAATTATTGACGGGCCACCGTCAATAGGTCTGCCAAGTCCGTCAAAAACACGGCCCAGCATATCTTCAGAAACACCGAGTTCCATCTGTCTGCCGAGAAATTTAACTTTGCTCTCAGCAAGATTGATTCCTGCTGATGATTCAAAAAGCTGAACCAAAGCATTTGTTCCGTCGATTTCAAGAACTCGACAACGTCTTTTTTCGCCGTTTGAAAGTTCTATTTCACCAAGTTCATTGAAAGCAACGCCCTCTACTTCTTTAACAAGCATAAGAGGACCTGCAACCTCTTGAATGGTTCTGTATTCTTTTGGCATCAGTCATCCTCTCCTTTCTCGGCCTGTTTAAGGTCGGCAGTCAAATCTTCAATGATTCTGTTATATTCGCTGTCAATATCGGTTTCTTTAACATATTTGAATCTTCCAATCTCTTCACGGCTTGGCATATTTGCAATCATTTCAATGTCGCCGCCACTCTCAAGACAAACTTGCGATTTATCATAAAACTCAATCACAAGTTTCATCATCAAAAGCTGCTTTCTCAACGATGAATAGGTGTCAACATCGTGAAACGCAAGCTGATGCAGAAAATCTTCACGAATTGATCTTGCGGACTCCATCTTGAGTCTGTCAGAGGCTGAAAGCGCATCCATACCAATAAGCTTAACCATTTCTTCAAGTTCCGCTTCTTCAGAAAGCAGTTTCATGATGCGCGCACGAAGTGTTGTCCATTCACTGCTGACATTTTCGTTGAACCACTTACCAAGTGAATTGGCGTAAAGTGAATAGCTTGTAAGCCAGTTGATTGCAGGGAAATGACGTTTGTATGCAAGTGAGGAATCAAGTCCCCAGAACACCTTGACAATACGCAATGTTGCTTGTGAAACAGGTTCGGAAATATCACCGCCGGCAGGAGAAACCGCTCCGATAACCGAGAGTGCGCCCTCACGCGGCTCACTTCCAAGAGAAATAACTCTGCCTGCCCTTTCGTAAAACTGCGCAAGCCTTGAACCAAGATAAGCAGGATATCCCTCTTCGCCGGGCATTTCTTCAAGTCTGCCTGACATCTCGCGAAGAGCCTCCGCCCAACGCGAAGTTGAGTCTGCCATAAGTGCAACACTGTAACCCATGTCGCGGAAATACTCCGCAATAGTGATACCTGTATAAATAGATGCTTCTCGCGCCGCAACAGGCATATCTGATGTATTTGCAATGAGGACGGTTCTTTCCATCAGCGACTTACCGGTATGAGGATCTATAAGTTCGGGAAATTCGTTGAGAACATCCGTCATTTCGTTGCCGCGCTCGCCACAGCCGATATACACAACAATGTCAGCTTCTGCCCATTTTGCAAGCTGATGCTGAGTTACGGTCTTACCACTGCCGAACGGACCGGGAATCGCCGCAACACCGCCCTTTGCGATTGGGAACAGCGCATCAATAACACGCTGACCTGTTACAAGCGGCATATCGGGAGTAAGTTTTTTTGTGTATGGTCTGGAGCGGCGAACAGGCCACTTTTGCATCAGGCCAACCGCAATATCATTGCCCTTTTCATCAGTGATAACTGCAACGGTGTCCTCAACCGTACAGTTACCCTCAGTGATTTCTTTAACAGTACCCTTATAAAGCGGTGAGAGCATGATTTTATGAAGAACAACGTCTGTTTCTTGAACAGTACCTATCACATCACCGCCTGTTACCTTATCACCGACTTTAACAGCAGGAGTAAAATGCCACTGCTTTTCACGACTCAGCGACGGCACTTCAATACCTCTTGTGAGATTATTGCCTGCAATTTTCATAATCTCAACCAGCGGACGCTGTATACCGTCGAAAATACCGCCGATTAATCCGGGACCGAGTTCTACACTGAGAGGCTCACCGGTTGATTCAACGGGTTCTCCCGTGCCAAGTCCTGATGTTTCTTCATAAACCTGAATTGACGCTTTATCGCCGTGCATTTCTATTATTTCACCGATAAGTCTTTTACTGCTGACGCGCACCACGTCAAACATATTAGCCTCACGCATACCGGATGCCACAACCAGTGGACCCGAAACCTTTGTGATTGTTCCCATCGACATAAAATCACCTTATTTCTATTTTAATATATCGGAGCCTACCGCTTGCTCAACAGCCTTGCTGACCGAAAGCATCCCTATGCCCGTATTACCACTGACACCGGGTATGAGAATAATGGCAGGTGTTACTTTTTCTTTATATTTATCAATTTCCAAACTGATTCTTTCCGCAAGCGATTCCGTAATATATACAACTGCATAATCTTCCGAATCAAACTTTTTTAAAAGTCTGACAGCCTCTTTTGAATCATCAGTCGGAAAAATTTCAAGACCTATTGCCGCAAAGCCGTATATACTGTCTTTATCACCGATTGCTGCAATTTTATACATAAAGAGTTCTCACCCTTTCTCTGATTATCTCCTCAGCAATGCCGCTTTGCTTTGCTCCGAGAATGATGCGCACAGTTTTGATTTCCGCTTGCTTAGCATAATAATATGCCAATATCGGCTCAAAACCGAAAAAGATGAACTTTGCTTTTTTCGTCATTTCTGTAACAGTATCATCGCACCATTTTTCAAAAGCAGCCGAGTTTTCACCGAGCAGTCTGACACCGACCGAAAAATCTGTTTTGTCAAGATATTCAAGCAGTTCAGCTTCACCTTTAACACTCAGTTTGGCAAGTATATCACTGTCAAGAAGTCTGCACGGTGCAATCGCACTTTGTGCAAAAGATAGGCCCTTTTTAGTTTTGGCACATCTGTATGCAGTTTTGATGATTGCGACGGCACATAGGAAATCTGTAACCTCACGAACAAGTGCACACTTACTTTTTTTCGCAAGTTTCTGAATACAAGCTAATGCCGCGCGGTCAAGGATGATTTCCATATTCTGACCATTTTGCGTTTGACATGCAATTTTATAGGCTTCCTCAAAACTCTCATCAAATGACGAAAAATCATGTTTCTTAATTGATTCATTAATCTTGTCAAGATCAAGTGATGTCGGATAAGTAAAAAGTCTATCTGCACTTTGCGAAGTTATCATACATTTGAGCGCGGCCTTGATATTAAAAAAATCGTTCTGAACCGTGAAAATATTAAGTTCATCTTTATCGGGAACGCTTTCACAAAGCAACGTCCATAGTTTCTTTTGATTAAAGGCAACGGCATCAGAGATATCAAAACCATTGCCGTCTTTCGGTATCCATCCTTTGGATTTGAGAAAGTTCACCGTGTCATCAAAGGTTTTACACTTCACAAGCTGCTCAATATCACTGTTAGTAAGCAGATTTCGCTCATTTGCTCTGATTCTCGCAACAGCGTAAGCATAATCTTCATCTCTCATGTTTTCGCCGCCTTTCATTAAAACAACTGAGCACAAAGTATATCTTTGATATTGTCCATTGATTCATCAAAAATATTTTTCAAAACACAATTAATTTCAAAATCACCATAATCAAGTACAAAGCCGCTCTCAATATCCCTTGGTGTTTTTGAAACCTGAACTGCTGCTTTTTCATAGACCTCACCGTTGATTCTTGCCTCGAAGTCATTCGGCATACGTTCAACATCTTTTTGAGAAAGATACATCACACACTCGCCGGTTTCAACATATTTAACACAAAGTTTAAACAGCAAATCAAAATATTCCTCGACGCTCATTTTTTCAATTTCTTCATATGCCGCCGCAACAATATCATTAACGATTGCATTTCTCACTTCAAGGTATCTCGTTCTGGTGATTGTTTCTGCCGAGGATTTTGCAACCATATTACAGCGATCTGCCTCTTTTTGCGCCTTTTCAACAATTTCGGCCGCTTGCTTACGTGCATTATTACGCGCGTCGGCAATAATGGACTCGGCTTGCTTGGTTGCGTTTTCTATAATCGAAGCGCAATTTTCAGCACTTTCGGCTGCTATTTTATCAACAATTTTTTCAATTCCCGTCACAGGCTCATCTCCTTAACCACCGATACTGAATACTGCAAGGAATGAAATTAGGAACGGCAAAATTGCGTAGAATTCAACAAGTGATGCCATTGTTACGGCACGGCCAAGCTGATCTGATTTTTTCGCAAGCAAACTTACACCTGCCGCTGCAACCTTGCCCTGATGAATCGCAGAAAAATATCCTGCAATAGCAATCGGCATACATGCTGCAAGATATAACAGTCCCTGCTGCCATGAAAGTTCAACAGGTGTTCCGCTGATCAAATTGGTGCGGATAAGAACAAAAATGGCAATTATGAAACCATAAAGTCCTTGAGTACCCGGCAACAATTGTAAAGTAAGCACCTTACCAAACATTGATGAATCCTCAGAAAGTAAACCTGCTGATGCCTGGCCAACAAGTCCTACACCTTTTGCCGAACCCATGCCTGCCATACCTACTGCCAAAGCTGCACCTAAAATTGCAAAAACTAAACCTAAATTACTCATTGATTGTTGCCTCCTTGAATTTTGAAATATTTTGAATTTATCTTAAAGGGTGTAAATGATTTTCCGTCACCCTCATAGAATTTTGAGAAGAACTCAACATATTGAAGTCTGCATGTGTGAACATATGTGCCGATAAGGTTTATCGCAAGGTTAATTGTGTGACCCAAAATAAAAATCAGGATAAACAAGAAGATATTTCCCGTAATTGAACTGAGCATGTTTACCACCTGTGCAATGACCCCGGTTACAAGATTGAGCGCAAGTAAACGTGAATATGAAAGTATATCACCCAAGTAGCCTGTCGCACTGTTGTATAAGCCGTAAAATCCGCCGCCGAGTTTGCCTAAGATATTCTTTGCACTGCGTCCTGCCGTCAGAACGATCAGCACAGCACCAATCAAAAGCAGTTTTATACCGACCGATTTCACCGCAGCCGAAACAGGAGCAATGAAATCCTTACCGACTATCGCAATGCCGAGAACAAAAACATAGACCGGAATGGTATCGCAAAACGCTCCGATATAATCATGCTTTTTGCAAAGCAGATAGAATCTTATCGCAAGTCCCACGAACAGATGAATGATTCCAAACAGGAACGAAAACAACAAAAGTTTGATGCTGTCCTCAGCAGGTGTAAACCATATTGCAAGGTTCGGACCGTTCTCCATACCGAAAAATGTTGTGCACAACGTAGGTATCAAATTACCGAACCATCCGCCGAACATTGCACCCCAAAACGTTGTTGAAATTCCGCAGTAAAGCGCAAAATCCGCAAACTTTTTCTGATTACCGCTGACCTTGACTTTGAACTTGGCAACCAACGCAAAAATAATCATCAATATACCATAGCCGCCGTCCGAAAGCATCAGACCGAAAAGTCCATAATAGAACACCGCCATGATTGGGTTCGGGTCGATGTCGTTGTTTGACACAGGCGAATACATGTTGCTGATACTTTCAACACCGCCTGCAAAAGAGCCGTTTTGAATCAAAACAGGTACATCTTCGTTTTCATAGTCAGGTTCGCTCAGTTCAAGTTGAGCAGTGAATCGTTTTTCAATCTCAAACTTCAGTTCCTCGCTGTTTCTTTCGGGAACATAACCCTCAAGGAAGAATACCCTTTGAGTTGTACCCGCCAATGCAATTGAATCATATCTGTCTTTCTGAATCAAATAGTAGTCACTCAAAAATCTGAGTTTTTCATATTGCCCTGCATATTCACCGATTTTGAAAGTAGTGTGTTCGATTATATCATTGGCTTCATCAATTTGTTTTTCATAATCAGCAATCACTGTTTTTACAAGTTTTTTTGCGGGATTTTCCGGCTTAACAAAACCGATGTTCTTCAGTGCTTCTTCAACTGAATCAGCATCTGAACAGTGACAGATTATAACGGCGCAGGTTTGAAATTTTGAGGAAGATACGACCTGTGCTTCAATGCCCTCAACTTCGGGAATCTCTTTTGCCAAAAGTGTTTTGATGTCTGTATCACTGAATTGGCTTTTGAAAATCCCTATAAAAATCGATGACTTAGCTGTTCTTGTGCTGCTCATCGGAATGTCAAGCGACTCCCACGGGCGGTAACTTTCAATCAGCGCTTCAAGTCGTCTTACCTGCACTTTCTGCTCATCAATTTCATCAGACAGCTTTTGAATTTCGCTGCATATCTGCATCAAGTCATCAACGCTGTCGCAAAGCTGCTTATATTCATGATATTCAATTTCAGTATAATCATTAAAAGATTCAATAAATGATTTCTTTATTGCGCAATATTTTTCGAGCACACCGACTGCTGATATTGCTGACTCATGCTTTTTTTGATAATCAAGCGATATTGGCTCGGTGTGATATTTTTCAAGCTGTTCATCTTCAACGTTTTCAAGTGCGGTAACACCCACACGCTGAAGATATTCCATCAACTTTTTGCTTTCTTCAAGAAGGGCAACAAGTTCGAAATGAACCAGTTTTATTTTAGCCAAGTTCAAACACCTCCTTTACAAAAATTCAGAGTTTTCTAAATTAAACCAGATGATTTAAAACTGTTTTAATTGCTTCGTCATATTTCTTTTCAGTTTCTGCAATAACTTTTTTTTCTCGCAGTTCAGCCAATTTTTCTGCTTGTTTAATGATTCCTCTTGCTGAAAAATCAGCTTCACTCGCAATAAGCATTGCTTCTTTTTCAGCTTGTTCAATAACGGATTTTGTTATTTTTTCAGCCTGACTTCTCGCCTCTTCAAGGATAGCTTCAGCTTGTTTTTTTGCCGCTGCTTCTTCCTTTTTTGCTGCGTTTTCCGCTTTAAGGATTACGCTGACCATTTCAGCTGCCATAAGGTATCACCTCTGATAAAAAGAAAATATTTTGTGAAATCATCGCCGTGATATTTTCAGGTTGTTTTGTTCCGGAACCGAAGCGAAGCGCAATTGATACCAGCAGTAAAATCAGCACAATGAGCACAGCGGCGGCAAGGATAATCAGCTTGCGCACATCATTACGCTTTGTCTTTCTTTTATGCGGTTTAACCTCCGGTATGCTTGAATATGCGACATGACGTTTTTTCATCGGTTTCTGACTCACCGCATAATCGAGCGGAGTAACATCGGGAATTGATATTTCTTCTTTAAGCACAACAGCGGGTTCTTCTTTGATCGGCTCAGGCGTTTCGGGTGCTTTTTGAGGTTCATATACGACCGTGTCAGATTCGTCTGCTTCTTCTTGTTTCTCGCTCGATGCTGAGTATACGTCGTCATATTCAACAGTTTCAAACGGTTTGTTTTCAAGTGCATTTTTCAAATCCGAAAGCATTTGTTTCGGTGAAAGATAGCGATCCTCTTCCTTATATGCACACGCTTTTGATATGACGGCAAAAAGTGCATCACTTGAAAGCATAGGCTTCGGCAAATCAACACCGTTGAGTCGGTTCAACTTTGAGCGATCCAAGCCGTTGATTGTAACTTCCTGCGGATACATCTCAGTAAACGGAAGTCTGCCGCGATTGACCAGCGCATAAAGTACAAGACCAAGTGAATACGTATCAACGGTGCAATTAATTTTACCACTGTTGATGAATTCGGGTGCCATATAATACTGTGTTCGCTTAAAAGCAATTGAAGTTCTGGACGGCTCAAGACAGCTGAATGTTCCGAAATCGCCGAGTTTGCAAATTCCGTTTTTATCAAACAAAATATTTTCAGGCTTAAGGTTCGGATAGATATAGCCGAAATCGCGGCAGCGCATAAGCGACCTGCAAAGCGAAATACCCAGTTTAATGGATTCATCAAGAGTAAACGCAAACTCACTGAGTAAATCTGCAAGCGAGCGCATTCTCTCCATTCTGATAAGAATAAGCATGCCCTTGCCGTCAACGGTTTTGCGCGTTTCCCATTCAAGGTAGCTAACAAAAAACTTGCCGCCGTCAATCTTTTTTATTATGTCAATATTGTCTGTGATATTTTTAATTACATTTTCCTGAAATCCGCTTTCGGCATCTTTTACGACTTCACCGATATTATTGAAATTTCGGCTTTCATTGCGGTCAACAGTCGTTCTTATGGTTTTGAGGATAGATCTCTCCTTGGTGCCATCCTCATTTTCTCTGACAATAGTGTACACCTTTCCGTCGGTACCTGAACCGATCTGTCTTTCGGTATACCAGTTTCCGAATACAGGATCAAATGATTGTGCCATATTTCATCATCCCTTTATATTAAAATTACCAATTAAAAGTTAATAATCAAAATTATTTAAACGTATAATCGCCGTCCATACTTAATTATAGATAATTATACCATAATATGGCAAGAAATACCATGTTTTTCTGTTAAAAATATTGTCTGTAAAATATTAAATTTTTATACTAATATTTTGAAATCATTTGTCTGTATTTTCATGCAATATACTCTTGACAATACTGCTGTAAAATTATAAAATAAGAACAGAAAATAAGATATAATACGTTACGGAGGAAAATTATGAACGACGAAATTTTCAGCGATACCGACCTTGTAACCGTTGTTGACGACGACGGAAAAGAATATATGTTTGAGGAACTCGACAGAATTGAAACTGACAACGGAAACCGTTATGTTGCACTCATCCCTGTTCATGAAAACGAAATCGAGATTCTTGACGATGATGGTGATGTTCTCATTCTCAAGGTAATTGAAGAAAACGGGGAGAATTACCTCGTTCAGATTGAGGACGAAGATGAGTTTAATGAAATCGGAAACATTTTCGAAGATAGGCTCATTGATAAATATGAATGTGATGATGAGGAATAATTCATCTCAGATGTACCATAATTATTTAAAGAAGTTCTGATTTTATCAGACTTTACCGATTTATCCTGCTGTGTTCGGTTACTTCAGGCTGTTATAACCCAACACGTTTTTAAACGGAGAGATGCTCTGTCAGCGGATTGCAGACCTCCCAAGATTGTGCGGTATACCGTGCATGAGGACGAAGGGAGCGTGAAACTGACTGGCTATCACCACCCTGCTTTTAGCAGGTTATAGACGCCGACCCGGCATGGCGGGAGAACATTTTTAAGTAATAAGTAATAGTGAAGAGTGAAGAAGTGGCGAAAGTCACTTCTGTTTTTTTGCCAAATTCGGGAACACTATCACTATCAACCTTAAAGTGAGATATCATATGAAGAAATACAGAATTTATCTTTCGGGAGTTGCGATAGGGTTTGTCAATGCTCTTCTCGGCGCAGGCGGCGGTATGATTGCTGTTCCCTTGCTGCGCTCACTCGGTCTGAATCAGAAACAGGCACAGGCAACTGCAATATCAATAATTTTTCCGCTTTCAATAATCACCTGCGCAGTATATCTCAAAAACGGATATGTAACATTTTCCGATGCACTGCCATTTATTCCGTTTGGCTTTGCAGGTGCAATACTCGGAACAAAGATTTTCAAAAATGTGAGCAGTTCTCTTTTAAAAAAAGTATTTGCCCTGTTCATGCTTTGGGCAGGCATAAGAATGATTATGAGATAGCAGGGAAACAATATGAGCATTTCAAGGATTATTTTTTCATTTCTTGCAGGAGTTATCGGCTCAATGGGAATGGGTTCGGGCACTGTGCTGATAATATATCTGACAGTGTTTCTGAACTTTGAGCAAACAAAAGCGCAGGGCATCAACCTGCTGTTCTTTCTGCCCTGTGCACTGTATTCAATTATTATTTATTCCCGACGAAAAATTATTGATAAAAAGCATCTTGTCAAACTGATTTTATCAGGCATAGCAGGTGCTTTGATCGGATATGCAACATTGGAGTTCACGCCGACTCACCTGCTCGGCAAAATTTTCGGCGGATTTTTGGTTGTGCTTGCGATTAGAGAATTGGTAAACATGAAAAAATTAGGAATTAGGAATGAGTAGTGAGGAACGAAGGCGCGTGGAAAAGATTGCCAATCGTTGGTTCAGCAACCGCGAAAATAGAACGCAATTTATTTTCGCGGACAAAAGATGAAAAATTATTGCAGTTTTATCCGCGACCGCAACTACTAATTCTTCACTCTTATTCCTGATTATACTAAGCGTTTTCTTGCCGCAAGGAAATCTTCAAGAATCATCACTGCTGAAACGGCATCAACAACATTTTTGCGTTTCTTCCCTCTGACATTCACTTCATTGAGCGCACGGTGAGCGGAAACTGTTGTCAGTCTTTCATCCTGCATTGCGGTTTTAATTCCGCTTTTTTCTTCAAGCATTGCGGCAAACGCACGGCATTTTTCTGCCCTTTCGCCGCATGAACCATCCATATTTTTCGGAAGTCCCACAACAATCAATTCCGGCTTTACCTGCTCTACCATTGCACAAATTTGTTCAATGAGTTTCGGCTCATACTTTTCAAAGATTACACCAAGCGGCGAAGCCAGCATTTCATTTTTATCACAGGCAGCAAGTCCTGTTCTCGCATCGCCGTAATCAACTGACATTATTACCATAAAATAAAAATCAACCTTTCTTCTTTGTTTAAGTTCAAGTAATTTTGGCAGGCTCTCGCCTGCCAAAATAAAATTTATGCATTATGCCGCCTCATCCGATGATATCTCCTGTGGCAGTGGTTCACTCACAGGCTCAGACGAAGTCGGAGGTACTGTTGTCACTGGCGGCGGAGCAGTGGTTTCCGGTGGTTTTGTTGTGGTCGGCGGATTAGTCGTTGTCGGCGGAGCTGTTGTTTCAGGCACTTTGGTTGTTTCGGGCGGCTTTGTTGTTGACGGCTTCGGCTTTTCGGTTGTTTTTGGTTCAGTCGTCTTTTTCTCTGTAGTTTCCTTAACTGTTGTTGTTTCTTCCACAGTTGTTTCTTCACTGGTTTTTACTTCCTTAACTGCGGCATTGATTTCCGATTTATCCGCACCGACTTCAATCAGAACATCCTTAAATGTTTTTGACTTAAGTCCCTTGTGAAGATCACTGAAAACATATTTAAAGATTGTTTTTGCAGGGTTTGTTGAACCCGTGTGAAGGTCGGCTCTGTAGTCATATCCATACCAAACCGAACATACATAGTGAGGGGTTCCGCCGCAATACCATTTATCGCAGTTGTCAGAGGTTGTACCTGTTTTTGCAAATGTCTGGAATCCGCTGATTGCAGAACCATAACCTGTACCGTTTGACTGAGTTACTGCTTTTGTGAGCATTGAAAGCGTTGAATTTGCTGTTGCCGCAGAAATTGCGCGTTCAGGCTCATTTTTTGTATTATCAAGCAATACTTCGCCGTTTCTGTCGACAACCTTATAATAGCTGTATGGCTGGTAATATCTGCCGCCGTTTCCGAAAGTTGCAAAAGCAGCTGCCATTTCAAGTGTGGTAACACCGGTATAAGTACCGCCAACGGCAAGGCCGCTGAGCGTCATGTCGCTGTCTGAAAGATTCAGATGGAATTTCTCATTGCAATATGTTAACGATGTTTTCAGTCCAAGCATCTCGTTAACAATTCGAACAGGAACGGTGTTTAGTGAACGAACCAGTGCTTCCTGGGCAGTTATATAATTACCCGAACCATGGTCACCGTTGAAGTTTCTCGGCCATGGTGAGCCGTCAACAGTGATTGCCTTTTCAAGAATGGTTGAGGACGGAGAAATTCTCTTTTCCTCAATTGCAGGCGCATAAACAGCAAGAGGTTTAATTGATGAACCCGGCTGTCTTTTTGCTCTCTTATCGGTTGCACGATTATAAACGCGGTTCTGTGTCTTGTCACCCGTACCGCCGACAAGCGCAACGATTCTACCCTGATAATCCATGATTACCATTGATGATTCCGGCAAGTTGCCTTTTTTATCCTTAGATGAATATGGGAAACCGGAACGTTTTGCATAAATATCTTCAAGCTTTTTCTGAACATCAAGGTCAACTGCGGAATAGATGCTCAAACCACCGTAATAAACCATGCGCCATGCTTCGTTATATTCATAGCCATATTTCGTCTGCAAGTCTGAGATAACATTGTCGATTACATATTCCTCATACCATGAAAGAACCTCGGTTTTTGTATTATTGGATGATGTTGATGCATTTTTCTTTTCGGCAAGCTTAACCTTGGTTTTCAGCGCCTTGTTATAGCGTTCTTCCGTAATTTTGCCCTGTTTCCACATATACCAAAGACACAACTGTTGTCTGTCAATTGTTTTTTCATAGTTAACAAACGGATTGATAGTATACGGAGATTTTGTTACCGATGCCAAAATCGCACATTCTTCAAGGGTAAGATCCTTAACTTCCTTATTGAAATAAGTTTCAGCCGCAGTTTTAACACCGTAACAGCCTGCGCCGAGATAAACGGTATTGAGATAAGCCTCCAAAATATCCTTTTTGGAATACTCTTTTTCAAGGTTGAGTGCCTTCATAATCTCGTTGAACTTACGGTTGTATGTTGCCGAGTTCTGACCTGTGAGGTTTTTGATAAGTTGCTGTGTGATAGTTGAACCGCCCTGACCATTCAATTTAGGTTTAACAAGAACACCGATTGTACGAACCCAGTCAACACCGCTGTGCTCATAAAAACGCTTGTCCTCAAGGCACACGAATGCCCAAAGCAGGTTTTCCGGCATTTCATCATAATCAACCCAAATTCTGTTTTCAGAGCCATGAAGTCTTGTCTGCTCAACAGGCTTATTTTTTGAGTTATAAGCATACATAATTGAAGTCTGACTCTGAGAACTCTTATAGTTATCAAGGTCAACCGCTGTTTTTCCGTCAACAAATGCATTAACATATGACAGCACGGATGAACCGACAATGATACATGTCAGCACTGCTGAAACGAAAAGACAAAACAGCGAAAGAAACACACCAAACAATACGGGGTGCTTTTTCTTCATCGCCTGCAAACTTTTCTTTTTCTTCTTTTTCTTTTTAGTTGCTGTACGTTTAGGAGCTGTTCGAGATTTCTTAGGTACAGTTATTTTTTTATCATTCGAGTCCATTGCCATAATGAGCAACCTCCAAAATCTTTATAAAAATAGTACAAACCTATCAATACTATTAGAACATTATAATAAATATAATTAATTAAATCAACCTAAAAAGTAAGATTTTTCTTAAAATCATCCCACATAACGAAATTGTAATAATATTTTTTAGTAAAGGCAGTGTGATTTTATGTTGGAACTTATTAAAATGGTGCTTCAAAACCTGATGTTTTCATTTCTGCATCTGGGGAATTCAGGTTCGTTTCCAAAACCGCTTTCCGCCGCAAAAGAACGTGAACTGCTTGAAAAAATGAACAAAGAAAATGACAAAGAGGCGCGCAATCAACTTATTGAGCATAATCTTAGACTTGTTGCGCACATCATCAAAAAATATTATTCCGAACAAGGTGACCAGGATGATTTAATATCAATCGGAACAATCGGACTCATAAAAGCAATCGACAGCTTCAAGCCTGACAAGGGCACAAGGCTCGCAACCTATGCCGCCCGTTGCATTGAAAATGAGATTCTGATGTTCTTCCGCTCACAAAAAAAGAATGCAGGTGTAATGTCTATCAATGAACCGATTGATTTTGACAGTGAGGGAAATCCGCTGACACTGATTGATATCATCTACACCGACGACACTATAGCCGACGACATTGACAAGGCAAATAAAACACGAAGCCTTTATAAATATATAGACGGCATCAAAGATGAGCGAGAAAAAGAAATCATCATCAGACGTTACGGATTATTCGGAAACCGTGAACTGACACAAAGAGAAATCGCCAAGCAAATGGGCATCTCTCGCTCTTATGTTTCGAGGATAGAGAAAAAGGTCGTTGAAAATTTGAGGGAAAAGTTTGGAGTTAAATAATGAGGAATTAGGAGTGAGGAGTTGTGGTCGCGAATAAAATAGCAACAAATTTTAAATCATTTAACCGCGAAAAAATAACGAGATACTTCGGTTAGAAAGTTATTATAATAACAAGTTATAAAATAGTTACTATCTATCTCTGCGGAGAAAAAGCTAAAGATTGGCGATATCTGCCCCGCAACCACAACTATTCACGAAGTGAATAATTTAGCTTGCGAAGCAAATTTAACTGCGAACGCAGTGAGCAATTTAGCTATGCGCAGCATAATTTAGCTTTATAAAGCTTCCTTTGCGGCTGAACAACTGACAATTTGCACTATCTTCCCCGCAACCTTCGTTCCTCACTCCTAACTCCTCATTCCTAATTAAAAACTTGCCGACCAAGGCACAAGTTGTACCTTAATCGGCAAAGTGAATTATTTTATACGCTGTACCAATATTCTCTTCTCTTTTTTCTCACTTTTGAATATATAAGATACCCAACCGTGACAGCACCAACAACTGCAAAACCGATGTAGATATGGACATTACTGCCGCCTGATGCTTTAATATCATTCCACAAAGTTGAAAACATTGTGAGTGTTTCCTGAGGAAGATTGTGGAAATATTCAACGTTCGGCATATTTTCCTCTGACGGATAGAGATATTCATTCTCCATCATTTCCGCATAATCGTCCATTTCATAAACACCTGTGTTAGCAGTTGCATAACCGATGTAAAGCGCATTGTTCAACGCAATTTCCGGGTCAAGCAGGAAGTTGATATACTTCAATGCTGCATCTACATTCTGTGCCGCTTTCGGGATGCAGATCGCATCAACAAAAATGTTTACACCCTCTTCGGGATATACAAAATCAAGGTCGGGATTGACATCCTTCATGATGATATAGTCGCCGACATAATACGGCACCATTGCAGCCTCACCGCTTTCCATTTTGTTGAACACTTCGTCCATAACATATGACTGCAAAAGCGGCTTTTGGTCAATGAGCATCTGTGCAACATCGGCAAGCTCTTTTTCATCAGTTGAATTGAGTGAATATCCCATAATCTTTTGTGGAATTGCAAATGCATCACGCGGATTATCAATCATCAGAATCTTGCCTGCATATTGCTCATCCCACATGACTTTCCAACTTGTAGGACGCTCTTTAACCATTTTTGTGTTATAAATCAAGCCGACCATTCCAACGTTATACGGAACGGAATACTCGTTGTTTTCGTCATAATACATGCCCTTGTATTTTTCATCAACGTAATGATAATTCGGCAGTTTCGTCGGGTCAAACTTCTGAACCAAATCCTCATCGATCATTCTTTCAATCATATAGTCTGACGGAATGATAATGTCATAGCTTGCACCGCCATTTTTGATTTTTGCATACATATCCTCGTTGCTTTCAAAGGTGACGTAGTTCACTTTAATGCCTGTAAGCTTTTCAAACTCTTTGTTGACGTCAAGCATACCGTCCTCATAAGAGTCGCTGATATATTCACCCCAGTTAAATACATTAATGACCTCGCCTTTTTCTGCACCTGCATAAAAATCCTCATGCTCATAGGCATAGCTTGAAAATGCAGCACAACAAATGATTGCAAAAGTGAAAGCAAAATATAATATCTTTTTCATCACTTTACCCCCTTGTCAAGCTTATTGCGCATACGCTTTTCGCCCTTTATCTGCGACACATTGAAAAGAATCAACAAAAGCAGAATCGAAACAAAAATCAGTGTTGAAAGTGCATACATATCGGGAGTAACACGCTTTTTTGTCATTGAGAAAATGCGTATCGGCAAGGTTTCAAAGGTAGGACCTTGTGTGAAATAACTGATAACGAAATCGTCAAGCGACAGTGTGAACGACATCATCAAGCCTGAAATAATACCTGTTGAAATTGACGGAATCGTCACTTTGAAAAATGCCTTGATTGGTGTGCATCCGAGATCCATTGCCGCTTCGGGCAAATGCGGATCAAGCTGACGCAACTTCGGAAGTACCGACAAAATTACATAAGGCAGGTTGAACGTGATATGAGCAATTAGCATCGTCCAAAATCCGAGCACATCGGTCACACCGATAAGTTTTCCGACAAAAACAAACAACAGCATCATTGAAATACCTGTTACGATTTCCGGGTTCATCATCGGAATGTTGGTTACGCTCATGGTGGCACGCTTCACCCACTTGTTTCTCATTGAATTTATGCCAACAGCTGCGGCAGTACCCATTACGGTTGCACAAATAGAAGAAGTTACTGCAAGAATAAGTGTATTTTTAAGTGCACTTATGGTTGCCGAATCGTTCATCAGTGAACGATACCAACGGAGCGAGAAACCAGCCATAACGCTTGTGCTGACCGAATCATTGAATGAGAAAACAATCATAACAACAATCGGTGCATAAAGGAAAATCATGATAAGCGCAACATAAAATTTCGCAAGAGGTGACATTTTTGTTTTCATATCAGCACACCTCCGTCATCATCTTCACCCGTAAAGCGGTTCATAATTGCCATACAGATGATGATAAGCACCATCAAAACAAGCGACAAAGCCGCGCCGAGGTTATAGTTGTTTGAGGTTTTGAACTGCATTTCGATAATATCACCGACAAGTGCAAACGTGTTACCGCCGAGTTTCTTTGAGATATAAAACGTTGAAACAGACGGAACGAAAACCATAGTAAAGCCTGATGCCACACCCGGCATACTAAGCGGAAGAATAATCTTTTTGAACACATTGAGTTTGTTTGCGCCGAGATCCTCAGCCGCCTCAATAAGACCGTGGTCGATTTTCGCCATGATTGAATAAAGCGGCAAAATCATATACGGGATATAGTTATATATCATGCCGAGCACAACTGCACCCTGAGTATTAATCATATGTGCCTGCGGCAGATGCAGTGCTGAAAGCACGGAGTTTATGATACCCGTATCCTGCAAAAGTATCATCAGAGAATAAGTTCTGATGAGCAAGTTCATCCACATCGGGAGCATAACAAGCATCATCATTGTTCGCTGAACATTCAGGCTGCTTCTTGCCATGATATAGGCAAGCGGATAAGCAATGATAAGGCTTATTATGGTTGCAATAAGACCGAGCCAAATAGACGTCAGCATTATATCTTTATATTTTCCGATATCGGCAACATATTCAAGCGTGAAATTGCCGCCTGCGTCAACAACGGAATAATACACAACGAACAGCAGCGGAACAATAATGAAAATCGCCGCCCAAATAAGATACGGAGAAGAAATAAGTTTCTTTATTGCGGTGTTACTTTTCATTTATCACTCCTCCTCCAATGCGATATCAGAGAGGTGTTCAAGTTCATCACTGAATGAACTGTAGTCACCGTAAAGACCCGAATATTTCGACTTTTTCATAACGTGAATTGCGTCAGGCTCAATTTCAATGCCTATCTTTGTTCCCACAGGGTAATAATCTGTTGTCTGAATCATCCACTTGAAATTCTGAATATCAACAATCATTTCAAAGTGAATACCCTTAAACGTGTTCGATGTTATCACACCGTTTATCATGCCTTTTTCAACAGGCACAACATCAACATCCTCAGGGCGAACAACAATATCAACCGATTCATTAACAGCAAAACCCTTATCAAGGCACTGGAACACAGCACCGGAAAACTCTGCTTTAAAGTCCTCGCGCATAACACCGTCAAGTATATTACTTTCGCCGATGAAATCGGCAACAAAGGCATTTTTCGGCTCATTATAAATATCAATAGGTGTGCCTATCTGCTGAATTTTGCCCTCATTCATAACAACAACCGTATCAGACATGGAGAGAGCCTCCTGCTGATCGTGTGTTACAAAAATGAAAGTGATACCAAGACGCTTTTGTATATTTTTCAGTTCGACCTGCATATCCTTGCGAAGCTTTAAATCCAAAGCCGCAAGCGGTTCATCAAGCAAAAGAACTCTCGGCTCAACAGCTAATGCTCTTGCAATTGCAACACGCTGCTGCTGACCGCCTGAAAGAGATGAAATATCTCTTTTCTGAAAGCCTTTAAGGTTAACAAGTTCAAGCATTTCATTAACCTTTTGATTGATCTCTTTTTCTTTCATCCTCTTGTTGCGCAGACCGAATGCAATGTTTTCATAAACATTCAGATGCGGAAAAAGCTGGTATCGCTGGAAGATAGTATTAACCTGTCGTTTATGAGGCGGCAACGAATTAATATCCTTGCCCTCAAAAATAACCTGACCCTTGTCAGCTTCCAGAAATCCTGCAATAATACGCAGTGTTGTTGTTTTGCCGCAGCCGGACGGCCCGAGGAATGTGATAAATTCCCCATCCTTGATGCTCAGACTGATGTCATCAAGAACAACCTCATCACCAAATTTTTTGGAGATGTTTTTCAGTTCGATAATAAACTTATCTTCCATTTGATAAACCCCTTTCCCTGCATGATCTAAGATTTTTAAAATTTAGCGTTACCGCCGATCATGCCCGCTCGATTTAGGTTAATGAGTGTGAGTGCATAAGTAAACTTTGATGCTATCCGCTACATAAAAAAATACCGACTGAGAACTTCCGCCTGACGGACGTGTTCCCTCGTCGGTTACCACGGGTATAAACACGATTAAACGTGTAAATAATCCTTGTTGTGCTTTTGCAAACTGCACATTCATTGTCTAACAATATAGAGCAAAATGATTCAAATGTCAACAGTTTTTCGTTAATTTTTTATAATTTTTTCGTTTGGGCTTCGGTTGCTTGGAATTGCTCGTTTTTCTTTGGTTTGATAAAAACAAAAAGCCTATCACATTCACCGCAATAGGCTATTTCTGTGTGACAACACATCTGTTTGCAGATGTAAGACTACTATATCATAAAATTAAACACGGTATCGATTTTATCTGTAATACAGATAATTAATAAAAAGAGCCGTATCCGAAAAAGAAAGTAATACAATAACAAAAGCAGAGCCAACCGACTCTGCTTTTTACATTATGCTGTCTTTTCGTACATTACCGCTTCGCTTAATGTACTTAGTTTTTCTGTTTGCACTCGCCGTGCTGGCATTACTTTCTTGAAAGAAAGTAATCAAAGAACTTTACTGATTCTTTTATACCCTTGCCACACCGCTGTCTTTTGCAGCCTGTGCAACAGCTTCAGCAACAGTCTTGCCAACTCTTTCATCAAATGCGGCAGGAAGAATATAGTCGCTTTTCAGTTCATCATCTGAAACAAGCGAGGCAATTGCTTTTGCAGCTGCCATCTTCATCTGCTCATTGATATCACTCGCTCTGACATCAAGTGCACCTCTGAAAATACCGGGAAAAGCAAGAACATTGTTAATCTGATTCGGATAGTCCGAACGGCCTGTTCCGACAACACGTGCACCTGCTTCAATTGCATCTTCGGGCATAATTTCAGGACTTGGGTTTGCCATTGCGAAAATGATTGGGTTTTCAGCCATTGAACGAACCATGTCCTTGCTGACGCAGTTTGCAGCTGATACTCCAACAAAAACATCTGCACCTTTAAGTGCATCTGCAAGTGTACCTGTCACTCCTGATTTATTTGAGAATGATGCAAGTTCAACTTTTGCAGGCTCTTTATCAATTCCGGGTCTGTCCTTATGCACAACACCTTTACGGTCGCACATGATAACATCCTTAACACCCATTGCAAGATACAGCTTAGCAATTGCCACACCTGCCGCGCCTGCACCGTTGAACACTGCGACACAATCTTCTATTCTCTTGCCGCAAAGTCTTAACGCATTAATAAGTGCGGCTGAACAAATAACTGCTGTTCCGTGCTGATCGTCATGGAAAATCGGTATATCTGTTTTTTCTTTAAGTTTTCTTTCAATTTCAAAGCATCTCGGTGCTGAGATGTCTTCAAGATTGACACCGCCGAATGAACCTGCAAGCAGTGCAACAGTGTTGACTATTTCATCAACATCATGCGATCTGATGCAAAGCGGAATTGCATCAACACCGCCAAACTCCTTAAACAGAACACACTTTCCCTCCATAACCGGCATACCTGCTTCTGGTCCTATATCTCCCAAACCGAGAACCGCAGAACCATCTGTTACAACGGCAATGGTGTTCCAGCGTCTTGTCAGTTCATATGATTTGTTGATATCTTTCTGTATTTCAAGGCAGGGCTGCGCAACACCCGGAGTGTATGCAAGCGAAAGTGCTTCTTTGCTGTCTACCTTCGCACGGGAAACGACCTCAATTTTGCCCTTCCACTCGCCGTGAAGTCTGAGAGATTCTTTTGCGTAATCCATAATTTTATTCCACCTGTTACTCAAATAATATACTTTATAAAGTTTACCCCATATTAAACAAATTACTTAAGACCATACCGCCCTAAATAAATAAACCGCAAGAAATCTCTCAATATAAATATAATTGAGAGATTTCTTAATTTTAACTTTAATAATTCAATTCAACAATAAATCAAAATTATTATACGCTAAGGTGATAACGCATAAAGATTGTTATACAAAAACTATAACCGTTCTTTGTGCGGTATTACCTTATTTTATTTCTCCCACGGGAAAACATACTGTGAAAGACCGAGGTCATCACGAACCTTTGACATTTCAAGCTGAACAGGTCCGCTGATAGGAACACCGCTGTCTTTTCTTGAAAGCCATACGTTCCACTCTTTTTCACCTGCTGTGAAGATATGATCTTCGCCGGGAGCTTTCTTTGAAGCACGAACAGTACGAATAATTTCGCCTGCTTTCTTTCTTGTGAGTTCTTCACCGAGGAAGTGGTTTGTGTCAATTGCGATGAAGAAGTGACCGAGATGATACGGAACTTTGTTGCCGTTTTCATCTGTGCCGTTGAGAGCCTTACCGTAGTTACCATCCTGAAGAACAGATGAAAGAAGTTCAACTACCATTGCATAGCCAAAGCCTTTGTATCCGCCGAGAGCTTCGCCGATACCGCCGAGAGTTGTAAGAGCAGCTGTGCCCTTTCTGATTCTCTTAAGAGCCTCGCCTGCATCGCCTTCAACAGCTTCACCGTCAAGACCAACGATTGTTCCCGGATGAACATCTTCGTTAATTCTCTCATAATATTCGATCTTACCGTTCTGAGTAATTGAAGTTGCGCAGTCAATGTTGAAGTCGAAATCTTCATCAGTCGGGATACCGATTGTAAGCGGATTTGTGCCGAACATACCCTCAACACCGAAGGTTGGAGCAACTGACGGACGTGCATTTGTACCTGTGATACCGATGCAGCCTGCTTTTGTTGCCATTGTGGTATAGAAACCTGCAATACCATAGTGGCATGAATTACGAACAACAACCATACCCATGCCGTATTTCTTAGCCTTTTCAATTGCCATTGACATTGACTTATAGCCGATAACCTGACCCATACCGTCATGGCCGTCAACAACTGCTGTTGTTTCTGTTTCCTTAACAATTTCAAAATTAGTTACGGGATTCTGGATACCGTCATTGATTCTGTCGATGTAAATCGGCTTAAAACGGTTACAGCCGTGAGATTCAATACCTCTTTTGTCTGATTCAAGAAGAACCTCAGTTACGATCTCTGCATCATCAGCAGGAACGCCGACACCTATAAATGCGTCCTTGATAAAGTCATGAGCTGTTTTCCAGTCAAGTACTACTTTACCCATTTTAATCACTCCTATAAAATTATTGTTTTGTTTTTAGGCAATTGCCTGTTTATTTATATCAAAGGAACAAATTATTCCTTTTCTACCCAATCCATTGATCTTGTGACTGCCTTTTTCCAGCCTTTGTAAATCTCATTTCTTTCTTCAAGCGACATTTCAGGCTCAAAGATTCTGTCAACCTCACGATTTGCTTCAATATCCTCAAGGCTATCCCAAACACCGACTGCCAAACCTGCAAGATATGCAGCACCCAAAGCAGTTGTTTCAACAGTTTTCGGTCTGTCAACTCTTGTCTGAGCCATATTTGCTTGGATCTGAAGCATGATGTTACTTACGCTTGCGCCGCCGTCAACACGAAGGTCTGCGATATCAATACCTGAGTCATCGCTCATAGCTTCGAGAAGATCTGTCATCTGGAAAGTGATGCTTTCAAGCACTGCTCTGGCGATATGTGCTCTGTTTACACCTCTTGTAAGACCTACGATACAGCCTCTTGCATACATATCCCAATACGGTGCACCCAAACCTGTGAAAGCAGGAACAAGATAGCAACCATTAGCATTGGGCACAGTTTCCGCAAGTTCGTCACAGCGTTTAGGACTGTCGATAAGCTGAACTTCATCACGCAGCCATTTGATAACCGAACCGGCATTGAAAGCACTGCCTTCAATTGAATATGTTGTTTTGCCGTTAAGACTCCACGCAACACCTGTGAGCAAATTATTCTTTGAAGTGACACGCTTGTCGCCTGTGTTCATCAAAAGGAAACAGCCTGTACCGTATGTATTCTTTGCCATACCCGGCTTGAAGCATGCCTGACCGAAGAGAGCCGACGGCTGATCTCCGATTGCACCGCAAATGGGCACACCTTCAAGTTCTTCGATACCTATGATACCGCTTGACACCCATCCGTAGACCTGACTTGACGGAACAGGAGTCGGAAGAATTCCCATCGGTACGCCAAGCTTTTCGCAAAGATACTCATCCCAGCAAAGCTTGTCAACATCAAACAACATTGTTCTTGATGCGTTTGAATAGTCCGTGACATGAACCCTGCCGCCTGTAAGATTCCAAATAAGCCATGTTTCAACTGTTCCGAACAGCAACTGGCCCGCTTCAGCAAGAGCCTTTACACCCGGAACATTGTCAATGATCCATTTGATTTTTGTTGCTGAGAAATAAGCGTCAATAATAAGGCCGGTATGATCTGTGATGTAATCGCAAAGTTCCTTATCCTCTTTGATTTTCTCGCACATATCAGCAGTTCTTCTGCACTGCCAAACAATTGCATTATAAACGGGTTTGCCTGTGGCTCTGTCCCAAAGAATGGTTGTTTCACGCTGATTTGTGATACCGATACCTGCAATATCAGCAGCTTTAACGTGACCTGCATTAAGAATCGTCGTGATTGACGCAAACTGACTGTAAAGAATCTTCAGTGGATCATGCTCAACCCAACCTGCTTTCGGATAGATCTGATCAAACTCATTTTGTGCTTTTGCGATAATGTTACCTTGCTTGTCGAACACAATTGCTCTTGAGCTTGTTGTGCCCTGGTCGAGGGCTAAAACGTATTTTCCTGCCATTTTCGTATCCTCCTAATCAAAAAAGAGAACAGACATATCACACCCAAGCTGACATAATGCCTCGACGCCCTGATGGGATTTATCTCTATTCTCACTTCTCCGTAGATTTATCTCACTGGAACAAAAATATTAAATTTTCCGTCCAATCGAACGCAACAGATTAATTCACAATCTGTATGGATATATTCTACTTTAATTCCATGATTTTGTCAATAATTATAGCAATTATTTTGAATGAATCTTAAGTTTAATATTAGTTTTCAACCGAAGTCACATGAAATAATTCATGTTTCAAAATTTCCCAACATTTTCATTTTAAAGTATGCGTTTGGGTTTTGTGTAATTTGTAAGATTCAGTCCGCAAAGGTACTTGTGGTACTGCGCACGGCTATGATGCGGGGAAGATTGTGCCTGTCTAAAAATTTCAGTCCGCAGAGGGAGAAACAAAATTGAACTATATAATTGCATTGATAGTTTGTTTAATGAATGCAGATAAAAGCGTCGGCAATTTTTAGCACGACGCTTTTTATCTGGTGTATAATAGACAGAATCAAAATGTCAGACTTCCAGTGGAAGAGGTTATTTTTTGCGTGGATAATAAGGATTTTTTTGCATAATGAGTGGCAGTTGCTCGATATTGATAGCCCTTTTCAACAGTAATTGACTTGCTTAAATTATATATATTTGATGATGCGCACAAATCCTTATATGTTGTATATGTTGACCATTTTGTTTCACTGGCAAGTTTTCTTTCAATAACAATTTTAGAAAAACCGCATTTAACAACTTCATTTGAGCATATCGTATGTCCAGTCATTACAAGTTTAGTTCCGTCCTTCGCTATTCCGAATCGTTTTGCTGTAATAAGTCCGGTTGCCATCGGTTGAATATCCTCTGCATATACATGATTGAGTGATTCAAAATATTCGTTTGTAAAAGCTACATTGTCTTTATCATCTGTTGCAGCATTGGCTGTGAATGAACAAACACAACTGATAATTGTTAAAAGGGTTAATAATACTGATATAATCTTTTTCATGATAATTTTTATCCTTTCTATATTTCTTTATTTTATTGTTTTTGCTAAATACAATGCTTGGTCTATATTACATTCTAAATTAATAATATAATCTGTCATATTATCTCTATATCGTATGGTGCAAGAATTATTATTTTCAAATACGAGTATATCCATACCGTTAGCTTGAACTATATGCCCTGTTTTTACGTCTAAAATCATTTCTTCACCTAAAAAACTGTATTCAGATGAATATTGATTGATTATTGTAGAACCGACATAACTTTCAGACTCAAAATCAAAGACTACGTTTGATTCAACATCGTTCTTAGTATACTGTATATCCGATATTTTACATTTAGTATCAGTAAATACTTCAGGTAATGTTATAGGTGTAATACCGTTTGATGAAAACTCCTTAACAAGCGCAGTATTAACAAGAGCGTATTCATCTGCACTTGTATCTGCATTTTCAAGATTCATGTCTGTTTTGGCATTGCCTTGAATTAATTCACTTATTATTTGAGGTATATTGAAATCTAAAAATTCAGCAAATACGGTTAATGTTGCAGTTGATAACACAGCCACCACTGCAGCAATCAAAGCGATCCTCTTAATTGAGAACATTCTGATATGTTTCTTTTCATTTTTAACTGATTTTTCTTCGATGATATCTGCAAATACCTTTTCAAGAACATCAGTGCATATATCAACAAGTTCAGTATCCATTTCTTCCGGTGATTTATTCAACTCCTCTTCTAAAATTTTTTCTATTTCCTCAAGTTTAAATTTCATTGATTGGCATTTCAATAATTCTTGAAGCGTATCTCTGTTCATATTGTCACCTCTCTGTTTATATAGTTGCTTTTGGAAGCAAAAAAGTAACGCTTTTTTTAAAAATTTTTTGAGTTTTTTATAATCTTTCTGAGTTTGTTGCAAATCCTGTAATGTTTTTGTTTAATTGCAGATTCAGTTGAGTTTAATATCTTAGCCACATCTTTTACCTTTAATTCATCGTAATGTATATATTTGATTATCTGGTATTCATCATCATTGAGTAAATATTTAAGTTTATCTTTTATTTGATATGAATATATTTCATCAATCTTGTCTTCAATACCACCGGATGTAAAATGAAGATTGTATTCTTTCTCCGATAGAGAAGTTTTACTTTTTTCAGTTTTATATATCTTTCTGTATTTTTGATTGATTATATTGTTTAGAGTACCATAAAGCCATGCTTTCGGGATATTCGGTACATTATTGTTTTCAGATACATATTGACATAAAGCTAAAAAGGTGTCTGAGATTATATCATCAATAATATCAGGATGACTTTGCATTTTTACCCTGCATATTTTGCGAAGCGACGCTTCATTTTCCAACCATAGTTTCTCACATATATCATTTTTCAATTTCTCCACTTTGCAAGCCTCCTTTCATGCAGTTAAAATTCAAGAGATTTTAAAATTTCTGAAATTGATAAAAATATAATAGCATAATTTTGACAACAAAAAAATAATTTTAGAAAAAATTTGAAAAAAAGCGTTACTTTTTTGCTCTCAAAAGCAACTATATAAGTGAAGTTAGTACCAAACTATAAATTTACGGAGGTGATAAGCAGCGTATTAATTTGATTATGGTTTTGATAAAGGAGGAGAGATAAAAATTAAATATTTAATACCAATAGATCAAAGTGAAAATTGTGTAATTTAAGGAATAATATTTTGGAGGTAACTTATGAAAAAATTTATATCGATTGTATTAGCAATATTTGTACTGTTATCAGCAGCAACAGTCAATGTAGCTGCTATTGACAAGGAGAATGAAAAAACCACAGTAATCAGCGAATGGGATGAATATCAGAAAATAGTATCTATGACCGATCAAGAATTAAAAGATGTTGGATATTCAGAACAGCAAATTGATCAAATACGTAATTTTGACTATGAAAAAGAGATTAAAGCAAGAGCGAAATTAGATGATGAAACGTTAAAAGCTTATGGCTATACAAAAACTGAAATAGATGAATTACGTAAGGTTGCCAAGATGAATGACATACCAATTGATATTATGAAAACAATTTCAAATTCGACTCTGACTACTAAATTAAATTATATTTCTAATGGTTCTCGCACTGAAGCCGGCAAAACAATGTATTATGTAAATATGAAATTTTCATGGAAGTGGAATAAAATTCCATATTTTAAAGGGACGGATATGATTGTAGTTGCCTTTTCTTCGTCAACAGCTAATGCCTTTACATATTATATCAGTTCTGCAAATAAGGTTACTATATATCAGGAATCACTTTTGACCAACGACGCTCCGATTAAAAAAACTATAGCGTGGACACAGTCGACTTCCCAACCTAACAGCATTAATGCAAAAATTGACACAGCTAAGGTTGATGCTAACAGCAACATAACACACTTTGTTTTTTAACGGAGAAGGAACCTTTCAATTGACCAATCGTTCCAATAAAGCGAGATTGTATGTAGATGCATGCTATGGACATACAACAATCCGCTTAACACCGACATATACAATTAATACATCCGGAGTATCAGTTGGTGTGAAATTCAAAGTTGGCATGGATGAGCAACATTGTACAGGATATTTTTATGAGGATTTTACGATAGCTACTAATTATATATATCATGGAACTGTGTATGGTAAGAAAAACACAGGAGGCAACGCACCGTGATTATTACTGTTAAGGAGATATATTTATGATTATTGCACCGATATGTATTATTGCATTTTTTATTATGGGATGGATCGTTTTGAATCTGCTATCCCCTGATTCAGCAGATTGGGCAATCACAGTAATCGGTGGTTTAATTGGTGTAATTATTGTTCTTGCGGTTGGAATTTATAGCAGGCTCGGTTATGTTATAAAACGACTTGATGAATTTGACGAAGCTAAAAAAGATGAGAGAGATGAAAAAACAAAACAGTAATTAAACATTTTAGTGTTATTGAACTTTTTACTGGCTATTGTCAGAAAATTTATAAAATCGTAAAACTGAATCACACTCATACACACCAAAGCACCCCGCCGAATCGGCGAGGTGCAACCTATTTACTATTCCTTTTTCTTATTACTTCAAATTATTTTCCGCTTTCACCGTAGTTTTTCAGTACGCGAGCCGACGGGTCGTCAACGTCACAGCCTTCCCATGTCTTGTTCGGCATCCAGAAGTCAGCAACCATTTCAGCCTGACCCGGATAGTATTTCTCGAACAATTCACGGTATAACAACGATTCCTTGGTGAACGGTGTTGCAAAGGTGTATTTTGCTTTTGCTGTTTCAAATTGTTCATCGGTGTAAACAGTTTCAGCATATTCTTTCAGATAGTCAACCATTGAGTGGCCGACCGCATCGCTGAAAGCTGCCTTTTCGCGATAGAGAATTGAGTGCGGCAGATAGTCGCCTTCAAATGCACGTCTGAGCAAATACTTGCCCTTGCCATAAGTGTTCATCTTCTTTTCGGGGTCGATTGACATAACATACTTAACAAAGTCGAGGTCTCCGAACGGAACACGCGCTTCAAGTGAGTTTACACTGATGCATCTGTCAGCACGAAGCACGTCATACATGTATATTTCACGGATACGCTTCTCTGCCTCTTTCTGGAATTCATCAGCCGAGGGAGCGAAGTCAGTGTATTTGTAGCCGAAAAGTTCATCGGAAATTTCGCCCGTGAGCAAAACACGCAAATCTGTTTGCTCGTGAATTGCCTTACAGATGAGATACATGCCCATACTTGCACGAATCGTTGTGATATCATATGTACCGAGAATGCTAACAACTTCTTCAAGCGAAGAAATGACGATGTCCTTGTTGATGATGATTTCCTGATGGTCGCTGCCGATGTAATCAGCAACTTCTTTTGCATATTTAAGGTCGATTGCGTCCTCGCTCATGCCGATTGCAAAAGTCTTGATCGGCTTTTTAAGCAACTTAGCTGCAACAGAGCAAACGAGAGATGAATCAAGTCCGCCGCTGAGCAAGAAGCCTATCGGGGCATCGGAGTCAAGACGCTTTTCAATTCCGGCAACAAGCTTATCATGAATATTTTTGCAAATTTCATCAATGCTTTCACTTTTTCTGAAACTTTCAACCTTGGCAATATCGCAATAGCATGTGAACTTTCCGTCAGCATAGTAGTGTCCCGGCGGGAACGGCATAACTTTATCGGTGAGTCCGACAAGGTTTTTTGCCTCGCTTGCAAACATCATTGCGCCGCTTTTTGTCTGACCGTAAAACAGCGGTCTGATTCCAATCGGGTCACGTGCGGCAATGTATGCTTTCTTTTTGCCGTCATAGATAACGAGTGCAAATTCAGCGTCAAGCATCTTGAACATGTCAAGACCGTATTTCTCATACATCGGCAACAGAATTTCACAGTCGGAATCGCTTTTGAAAGTGTATTCCTTTTCAAGTTCCTTTTTAATCGGTCTGAAACAGTATATCTCACCGTTGCATACAAGATAGCTTCCGTGAAGTGAAAACGGCTGCATGCCATCATCACTCAAACCCATGATGGCAAGACGGTGAAAACCGAGTATACCGTTCTCGGTTTCGATTATTTTTGACATATCAGGTCCGCGGCTGATAGTTTTATCAAATCCTTCTTTGAATTCGGGGAGAGCAATTTCTTTGCCCTCGCAAGTCATAATTGAACACATAATGAATACCTCCAAAATAATAGCAGCCACTTGTCCTGTATTTTTTCAGGACGAGTAGCTGCTTCCCGTGGTGCCACCTGAATTATTCAGAATATCTTTGAAAGATAAATCTGAATCACTTTCACTTCAACAGGGAGTTTGATTAATTTTTATTTTATACGCAATCAATCGAAATTCCCACAGGAATCAATATCATTAACTTAAGGAAAAAATTATTCTGTAGGGCGCGCATTGCCCCGTTCATAAGTTAATGAACTTCCTATATTAAAGTTATTTCTTTAACGCAGAAAATACGGCGCACCTACTGCTTCACATTGTGAAGTTTCGGCTTGCGGCTCGAAAGTGTTATTCACATCGGATTTTTCATGAGGTTTCCACTGTCCCTCACTCACTGGGAAAACTTGCCGATGCTACTTCTCTTTGTCATAGCCTGTGATTTTATTCTGTCGGGTACAAAATCCCGTTGATTTAGGCGGCTGCCCATGTTATGGTTGCACAGACAGCCTTGAAGAGATAAATATATGAAAAGCGAATATAAGAAGATATCTTATCTGACGCTGAACAACAGGTCACCGTATGACGGATATGGCCAATATTCAGCTGATGTACATTCTTCGGCTTCGTCGACTGATGTACGAAGATCATCCATTGCAGGAATGAGAACATCATGGCTAAAGCGTGAAAGTGCCTGTGCATCTTCCATTGCTTCTGATTCAGCAGTGATTTTCTTAAGCGTGATAAGCTTGGTGTAAATTTCACCGCTGAGAGTCGAAAGTTTTTCAATTGCGGCTTCCTCATATGTGCATACTGCGCCTGCAAAAGCGGCTTTCTTTGAAATTACAGTATCACTCAACTGCTTAACATATGCACTAATAGCAGGAAGAATATCCTTGCTTGCCATGTCGATCATTGTGAGAGCCTCAATGTGAATGTGCTTATTGTATGTTTCAAAGTGAATCTCATGCCTTGCATAAAGTTCAGATTCGGTAAACACCTTGTGAGATGTATAAAGCTTAACGTTTTTCTCATCAACAAAATGCGGAAGAGCATCAGGCGTTGATTTGAGGTTAAGCAAACCTCTCTGAGTTGTTGCTTCTTCGATCCATGCATCATCATAACCGTTGCCGTTGAAGATGATGTTTTTGTTTTCCTTGATTGTTTTCTTGATGAGAGCATGAAGTGCAGAACTGAAATCTTCAGCGCTTTCCAGTTCATCAGCAAACTGCTTGAGTATCTCAGCAACAGATGTGTTGAGAACAATGTTTGTGCCTGCGATTGATGACTGCGAGCCGAGCATACGGAACTCAAACTTATTGCCTGTGAAAGCAAACGGAGAAGTACGGTTTCTGTCAGTTGTATCTTTCGGGAACTTCGGAAGAACGTGAACACCTACTCTGAGAAGTTCTTTTTCTTTCGGGTCATATGCAGTGTCGCTCTCGATTGTTTCAAGTATCTCAGTAAGTTCTGTTCCGAGGAAGATTGAGATAACAGCAGGAGGTGCTTCGTTTGCGCCAAGACGATGATCGTTTGAAGCACTTGCAACGCTGACTCTCAGAAGATCCTGATAATCGTTAACAGCCTTGATAACTGCGCAAAGGAAGAGCAGGAACTGAGCGTTTTCATACGGAGTTTCACCCGGCTCAAGCAGGTTTACACCTGTGTTAGTTGACATTGACCAGTTGTTGTGCTTGCCGCTGCCGTTAACACCTGCGAACGGCTTTTCATGAAGCAGACAAACAAGACCATGTTTCTGAGCAACCTTTTTCATGATTTCCATTGTAAGCTGGTTGTGGTCAGTTGCGATATTGGTGGTTGCGAAGATTGGAGCAAGTTCATGCTGAGCGGGAGCAACCTCATTATGCTTGGTTTTTGCAAGAATTCCGAGTTTCCAGAGTTCTTCATCAAGTTCTTTCATATATGCAACGACTCTTGTTTTGATTGAGCCGAAATAGTGATCGTCAAGTTCCTGACCTTTCGGCGGCTTTGTACCGAAAAGAGTTCTGCCTGTATAGAAAAGGTCTTTTCTCTTATTATAGAGAGCCTCGTCAACAAGGAAATATTCCTGTTCCGGACCAACTGTGGTTTTTACCGATGTAACATTTTCATTTCCGAAAAGTTTAAGTACACGCAAAGCCTGTTTATTGATAGCTTCCATTGAACGCAGAAGCGGAGTCTTTTTGTCAAGAGCCTCACCGCCGTAAGAGCAGAAAGCTGTCGGTATGCAAAGTGTACCGTCTTTAATGAATGCATATGAAGTCGGATCCCATGCGGTATATCCTCTTGCTTCGAATGTTGCACGAAGTCCGCCTGACGGGAAAGAAGATGCATCGGGTTCACCTCTGACGAGTTCTTTACCGGAGAATTCCATGATAACAGTTCCGTCAGCAGTCGGTGAGATGAAGCTGTCGTGCTTTTCAGCGGTGATGCCGGTCATCGGCTGGAACCAGTGAGTAAAGTGGGTTGCACCTTTTTCAATTGCCCAGTTTTTCATTGCGTTTGCAACAACGTTTGCAACTGCAAGGTCGAGATGCTTGCCGCCGTCGATAGTTTTCATCAGTGATTTGTAGGTTTCTTTCGGCAATCTTGCTTTCATGGTTGCGTTATCGAAAACCATGCTGCCGAAGAGTTCAGGAATACTGCTCATAGCTTTATCTCCTCACAAAAAAATATTTTTAACAACAAAAAAACGACAAGGAACACCCAAAGGTGACGTCCTTGCCATCTATGCTTATAATTATACGCATAAAAATTGATTTGTCAACAGTTTACACAAAAAATGCCGTCACGGTTTGTACAACATTTCTGCAAAATTTGGCGAATTCTTTGTGCAAAAGTGCTTGATACTGATAACCATTTCATTTTCTTTCTGAAAAGAACTGATTTATATGTTCCGTTTTTGCGGATATGATGCGGGGAAGATTGTGCGCGGCGGTAAGATTCAGTCCGCATAGCGAAAATAGCAGATAAGGTTTACCGTGTATTTAATCGATTTATATATGTAAAACTTAAAATAATACGCTATTCAATTTCTATATTTTTAACACCGTGTGCGAGGATAATGTTAATGATCTCGTTTCGTGAATAGTTGCTTTCCGATGCTATTCTGTCGAGTTCGGAAAGAGTTTCCTCTTTAATTCGAACGGAAATAATTTTAGAGCCATCTTCTCCACGCTTTTTAATTTTCAAAGGTTCATTATTCATTGTTTACACCTCACGTTCTACATCAATTATATATTGACTTTTGCAATTTCGATATGCTACAATATGATAGCTTTGTAAATATATAAATGTAATACAGAAAGGAAGTAGTTTTTATGCAAATGAAAAAATTAAAAAAATACTTATTCACGTTTATAGCGGTAGCAGTCATGTTGTGCCTTGCACCGCTGGCAAAGAATGTTTTGCCGGTTGATGTTGACTTGTTTGCTGTGGAGGCAAGTGCGGAAGAAATTGTAGATGAAGGTCAGTGTGGGGATAAAGTTTATTGGACGCTGGATGATGATGGAACTCTTACTATTAGTGGTGAGGGCGAGATGTGGAATTATGATATTGGATATTATGACGGATCATTTATTTGGGAACGCAGACCACCATATATTTATTCATATAATGATATGATTAAATCTGTTATTATTGAAAAAGGTATAACTAGCGTTGGCGATTCTGCTTTTGCTACCTGTAAAAATCTTATAAGCATAGAAATGTCAAGCGATGTAATAAAAATCGGGGCTGAAGTGTTTAAAGATTGTACTAATTTGAAAAACATAGAAATCCCAAATAGTGTAACAAGTTTCGGAGAAGGCGTATTTAAAAACTGCACATCGTTAATAGAGGTAAAAATTCCTGATAATGTAACAAGTATTGTTGATAGAATGTTTTATTATTGTAGCAATTTAAAATGCATTGCTATTCCGAGTTGTATAACAAGGATAGGTGATGAAGCTTTTTGGGATTGTCAAAGTTTAATTGAAATAACTATTCCTGACAGCGTTAATAGCATAGGAAATGGAGCATTTTGTGGATGTAGTAGTTTGACTAATGTAGATTTGCCATGTGGTATTACAAGTATTGGAAACATGGTTTTTCATGGATGTACAGATTTGCAATGTATAAATATTCCAAATAGTGTTACAAGTATTGGTAGCGAAGCTTTTGTCGCGTGTAGAAATTTATATGGTATAGAAATTCCAAATAGTGTAACTTACATAGGTGATTCTGCATTTCATGCTTGCAGTAGTTTGACAAGTATAGTGATACCAAATAGTGTAGTAAGTATCGGTTCTCGTGTATTTGAAGGCTGTTATAACTTAGCTAATATAGATGTTGATGCAGATAATCAGATATATTATAGTTCTTCTGGAGTTCTATTTGATAAAGCAGGTTCAATGCTTGTTGCGTATCCTATAGGAAATAAAAGAAATACCTATAAAATTCCTGATGGTGTGATAAATATTGGAAACTATTCGTTTTTTGACTGTGGAAATTTAACAAGTGTAGAATTGCCAAATAGTGTAACTAGAATTGGAATTTGTGCATTTTATTGGTGTGATAATTTAACGAATATAAAAATGTCTGATAAACTAACAAATATTGATACATCTGCATTTTTAAATTGTTTTAGATTGTCAAATGTAGTGATTCCTAATAGCGTAACAAATATTGGAAACTTTGCATTTGAAAATTGTGGCAGTTTAACTAATATTGAAATACCTTTTGGTGTAACTGATATTGGTATGGGAACTTTTCAAGGGTGTTATAATATAACATATATGATAATTCCAGCAAGTGTAGCTAGTATTGGTGATTATTCAATCAGAGGTTGTGAAAATTTAAAAGATATATATTATGCCGGAACAGAAAAGCAGTGGAATGGCATCAATATTGGTTCTGATAATGATAGCTTAAAAAATGCGACAATCCATTATAATTATGTTCCTCACACCCACAACTACACTCCAAAAACAACCAAGACCGCCACCTGCACCTCAACAGGAACAAAAACCTACACCTGCTCATGCGGTGACACCTACACAGAAACAATTGCAAAAACGGCTCACACACCTGTCACCGACAAAGCCGTAGCCGCCACCTGCACCAAAGCAGGCAAAACAGCAGGTTCACACTGCTCAGAGTGCGGAACAGTGATTAAAGCACAAACAACAATAAAAGCAA
>JAMPDR010000049.1 GCA_023665555.1 Ruminococcus sp. | reverse complement strand
TTTTATAAAAAATACAATAGTAGCATTTTTCTTAGAAAAAGAAAAAGTAAGTGCCCGTCCGGCACGAGGACAAACTAACAGCTGCATCATTATATAAATTGAGAATAACGCTGTAAGATATTAAATGATCTGTTTTCTCTTAAGTTGACAACATTGGCAGGCGGGGAAAGCATACAGATTTTAGACACTACCGATGAAATAAGGTAGTAGGTTTATTTTAATAATGTGCTATTCCGCAAGCGCAGGTTTTGTTTGTGCGGAAAATTTTGTAGAACACTCTGACAACTTTCCAGAAAATGGCTGAAATGCCTTTTCTATGGCACATGCAGTCACATTTTTCCGGGTTCGGTGTTTCACTTGAAATCGGTTTGTTGCAATCATCGCATTTGCCGTCATTGTTTGTATCGTTGTGCTTGCCTGTTGCAGAAATAACTTCACTGTATGTATCGCTACAGTTTTTGCAGATATGCTTACGATAACCATCTTCACTGCAAGTTGCTTGCTTAACTGTTTCAGTGTAGCTGTGTGCAATTTTTTCAATTGCTGTCACGTCTGTTTTTGCATCACAACGTGAGCAGTGATGTGACTTGCTGCCCTCTGCGGTGCAGGTTGCGGCTTTGTCAATCGTCCATTCAGTTGAATAATCATGACCGAGTGCTTCAATTGTTTCACTGTAGGTATCGCTGCACTCTGTGCAAGTATAAACTGTTTCGCCGTCTGTTTCACATGTTGCATCAGTTGTGGTTGAGGTGTATGTATGTTCTTTCATTGAACCAACATCCGCTATTGTGTCCGTTGCATCACAGTTGTCACATTTTGCTGTTTTTGTGCCGTCGGCGGTGCAGGTTGCGTTGTTGTCTGAAACATAGTTTGTGAAGCTGTGGGGAAGTTTTGAATTTTCAATTTCTTCCGTTACGCTTTGATTGCATTTGCTGCAAACGGCAGTTTTTGTTTCATTCTTTGTGCAAGTTGCGTCATTGTTGTTTGTATATTCGCCCAACTCGTGAACACATTCAGCAACTTTTGCAGATGAAGAAATTTCACCTTTGAAATCGCCGTTGCCTTTAACAGTAAGAGTAATTTCTTTGCCGACATCTTCCTGTGTGATTGTGTAGGTTGAGTCTGTTCCGACAACAACACCGTCAGCTTTCCATTCGTATGTAAGTTCTGCATCGGCAGGAACAAGTCCGCTGACTTCAGCAGTGAGTGTTGAGCCAACTTTTTCTTCGCCTGTGATTGTGACTGTGCCGTCAATGGCAGTTTTCAAATCATCGGGGAGAATGAGAGGAACGTCACGAAGTTCGGGATAAGGATAATCTTCTCTGCCGTCCATAGTCCAAACGTTGTCAAAGTCCCAACCTTGATACATTGATTTTAATTTCATTTGTGTATCAGTGAGGGAAGTTGCACCAGTGGTGTCCTTGCCTGTGACAACTAAATAGTAGCAATTTTGTGTGGAATATGTATTATGAATTGCATAATTATCTGTTGATGTAATGTTACCAATATTGTAACAAATTTCCGCTGAACCATCGTGAACAATTCCGGATGCTTTTCCTGTTGAACTTATATCAGCAACATTATAACAATTACTAATCTTACCTTTATAGCCTGAGATTCCGGCTGAGTAATCATATTTTTTCAAATCACCTTGATAAGTTATACTCCCTACATTAATGCATTTAGACACAACTGCATTGTTATTATCATCGCAACGACCGCAAATTCCACCTACATATACACGGTTATAATCTCCAACGATGACACGTATTTTGCCATTATTTATGCATTTTTTTACAGTTCCATAAGAAAAACCGGTAATGCCACCAATTTGATCATCATCATGACTGGAACCAGCACTGGAATTACCTTTAATTGTACTATTGATAGTAATGGATGAATAGCAGTTTTCAATTACTCCGTCACTTGTAACTAGTGCAGAAATTGTGCCGATGTAATAATCTTTGTAATCAGAAACAGAAAACACTGTTATATCCCCAAAGACTTTAAGATTTTTTATAATTCCGGAAACGCGCGAGAACAATCCAATATATATGTAACCTGACGTACCACTTGGTAAGGATTTTTTATTTATATTAATATTCATTCCCTTAATGCTATAATTATTACCATCAAAAATACCGCTGAAAGCAGAAGAACCGTAAACATCATTACTTCCGATAGGATTCCAACCTCTGCCTCCGAAGTTCCAGTCGCCGCCCTCGGCTGTGGCTTCTGATAAGTCAATGTCATTCATAAGAATGTAGTTTGCTGTTAAATCGTTTCTGACGCAATATAAATCTTCGATAGTATAAACTCCGATATAACCCTCAGGAACTTCTGTCAAATGTTCACTTTGTTCCGGTTCGGCAAAACTCATGAGCGAAAAACAACTTATGCTCATGATGAGTGCCAATGTTAATGCAATAAATTTTTTCATTTTAATCGTCCTTTCCAATAAATTATTTTGCTTGACTTTCTTGATCATCTTTGAGCCTGTTTACTAAATCTTCTAAATCTTTGTTGAATTGCTCAAAATCGAAATTATCTTCTCTTAATTGAGAAGTCATTTTTCCTCTGATGTACTCATACTCATTAATAAAATCGTCAATTGCGCCGGGAATATGAGAATCTACTCTTGCACGAAGAAGTTCTATTTCCACGTCATTGAACAAATCGTCGGTGATTTGTTCAGCAGCAGGTCGAATACGTCTGATTATGTGTTCAGTATTCAATATATAGTTTTTTTTGCTGAAATTCATCTTTTCACACCTCCTTATAAAATAATTTCATTATTTTAACTAGCTTTTACTTTCTCCCCCCCAAAAAAAATTTTTTATGAATTTTATAATTGCACAGTGCTATTATATTTTATTGTTCATTTATCCTCAAAACACCAATAGCTAAAATTTTAGCCATTGCTATCTTTTGTTTTAAACTTATAGCTATGAAAATAGTAATAAGGTGATAGTAATGAGTGTGGATTATAAAATGATTGGCAAACGAATCAAAACCAAAAGAAGCGCAATTGGTTTGACGCAGGAAAAACTCGCTGAAAAACTTGACGTGTCTGTTGGCTATATAAGCCAAATTGAGCGCGGAATTACAAAAGTCAGCCTTGGAACTCTTGCTGAAATTTCATCTATTCTCGGTGTTGACATTTCATATTTTGTCACAGGAACAGCAACAGGCGGTATCGGCTACATGCAGGATGAGTTTATCAAGAAGTTTGTTCAGCTTGCTCCAAACCAACGGCAGCAAATTCTCGCTTTCATGGATGTTATGCTGAAATTTGAATAAGAAAGATGATACAGTGTGTCGTCTTTTTTATTTGCCTGTTTTCATTTCCTATCCTACTAAAAAATGTTAAAATTTATCAATCTGACATATTTTAAACTATAATAACATCTTAAAAATGTTATGCAAGCATTTTAAAGTTTTGAAAATGTATATATAGCAAGGTTATTGTTGTATTCTAATAAGTGGAGGTGGACAATATGACCGCTGAATTTGTTCGTGAACGTATCACTCAGTTAAGACTTCAGAAAGGTGTTTCCGAATATAAAATGAGCTATGACTTGGGTCACAGCCGTGGTTACATAAACAACATTTCATCCGGCAAGTCAATGCCGTCAATGCTTGAATTTTTTGCAATCTGCGAATACTTCGATATTACACCGATTGAGTTTTTCAATAAAAGCATCAGCGATCCAAAGCTGATGAAGCAGGCGATTCTCGGTCTTGAAAAACTTTCCACAGATGATTTGGATTTGGTTCACCGAACAATCGAACGATTGGCAAGAGATAATTGACCGCCGGACTTGAAAACGGCGGTTATTTATATATAATAGTATTAGTTCTTGGTCGACCATACGAGATAGGCAGTTTAACTTTAGCTTCATACAAAACGGCAAGATTGCACGGACGCGGTATATTATCATACTCTTGACATAAGCAGCGTCCCTACGAGATTATGTATTTCTTCCTCTGCGGACTGAATCTTACAGTTGGCGCAATCTTCCACGCAATATGAGCCGTACGCAAGTACTTTGCGGACTATCGCTTTCGGTCACGCACATGTCAAACCGCATACTTTTTCACTATTCCCTTTTACTTATTACCTACAATTGTGCACTCTGACTGCTATACATGCTTATTGCATATGTAAAATGTATAAATTAAATAAAAACGCATATTTGTGCATAAAAATTGCAAAAAAGCCTTGACTTTTTGCATAATAATACGTATAATCGTATCAACATTAAACAATAAATAAAGAAACGGAGATATATAACAATGAAAGAAATTAAGAAAATTGTACTCGCATATTCAGGCGGACTTGATACATCGATTATCATTCCGTGGCTCAAAGAACATTATAACAATGCTGAAGTTATTGCTGTTTCAGCTGACGTAGGTCAGGGAACAGAACTTGACGGTCTTGAGGAAAAGGCTATCGCAACAGGCGCATCAAAGCTTTACATCGAGGATCTCAAAAAGGAATTTGTTGAAGATTATATCTATCCGACCCTCAAAGCAGGTGCTGTTTATGAAGGTTCATATCTTCTCGGCACATCATTTGCACGTCCGATCATCGCAAAGAGAATCGTTGAAATTGCAAAGGCTGAGGGTGCTGACGCAATCTGCCATGGTTGCACAGGTAAGGGCAACGACCAGGTACGTTTTGAACTTGCAATCAAGGCTTTCGCTCCTGATATGGAAATCATCGCTCCCTGGAGAACATGGGAATTTAAGAGCCGTGAAGATGAAATTGAATATGCAATCGCTCACAATATTCCGCTTAAGATTACAAGAGAAACCAACTATTCAAAGGATAAGAACCTCTGGCATCTTTCACACGAAGGTCTTGACCTTGAAGATCCTGCAAACGAGCCGAAGTATGAAGAAATCCTTGAAATGGGTGTAACACCTGAACAGGCACCCGATAAGCCGACCTATGTCACAATCGGATTTGAAAAGGGTATCCCGACAACACTCAACGGCGAAAAAGTTGACGCAGTAACAATGGTTGAAAAACTCAACGAAATCGGCGGAGCAAACGGTATCGGTATTGTTGATTTGCTTGAAAACCGTCTTGTTGGTATGAAGTCAAGAGGTGTATATGAAACTCCGGGCGGAACAATCCTCTATTATGCACACAGACAACTCGAAACCCTCTGCCTTGACAGAGAAACATCTCACCTTAAAGAGCAGCTTTCAGTTAAGTTTGCAGAACTTGTATATTACGGTCAGTGGTTCACACAGTGCCGCGAGGCTCTTTCAGCTTTCGTTGACAAGACTCAGGAAACTGTTACCGGCGAAGTTAAACTTAAACTCTACAAGGGCAATATTATGGGAGCAGGCACAACTTCACCGTACACCCTTTACAGCATGGACATGGCAACATTTGATGAAGATGATTGCTACAACCAGGCAGACAGCGAAGGCTTTATCAACCTCTTCGGACTTCCGATTAAGGTTAAAGCAATGCTTTCAAAGGATTGGGATATTAATAAATAAGGGAAATAAATATAACCCCGTCAGCCAAAATCAAGCTGACGGGGTTTTGACGTGGGGGAGTTAATTTTTCCAAACATCATTTTCAGAAAAATATTTTATCAAATCATCTTTTGCGGGAATATCAAAAGCTTTGGGTTCATCATATTTTTTGTAATCACCTTTTTCATCAAGAAGGTCATGTATTTTAGATGAGTCATATGGATTTTTATTTTCATTAATACATTCCACTAGGCAGTGATGAAGTTTTAAGATATGATTCTGTTCTGTGCCGTTACATGCGGTTCGGTATCCCTGTGAACGCAAGTATGAATTCCAACGTCTATGTTCCAACCATTTGAGTTCAAGATTAATTTTCTCGGCTAATTCAGTTTCTTTCCTATGTTGTCCATCTTCTCTTTTCTTTTCCTCATCGGATTTATTCTTTTGCTTTTCGTCCTCTGCGTCCGTTTTTTTCAGTGGACTTAAAAGTTTGAAATATTCATGTATTTTTTCGGTGCTACTCATTTGACGGAGAAATGCGGCCGATGGATATTCTGCTATTCTGAAAGCTGAGTACACCCTGTAAGGCATATGAATAACTTTTGCTATGTTTGACCAATGACTGTATTGTTTTTTCAGTTCGTCATCCAATACAGTTTTGCTTGTATCTTTGAGTGTAACAGTAAACGATGTACTCCATTCCTCCTCCAAATCATCGGTTGAGTGAGTAGTTGCTTTTAACTTTTTGTATTCGTTAGAATAAATTTTAGCAACGGCTTTAATACCATAGTTGATAATGTTATCATAGCTGTATATGCTTTCTATGTCTCCGATGGCTAAAAGCTGTACCCCATTATATTGCGAACCGTTTTCATTTAGCATTTTGCAAAGATTTGAATCGTAAACAACATAAACAATCATTACATTGCGTATGCAGCTACTCTTCATTTGATTGATGCTTATAACACGTGAAAGTTTTTCAGCATATTGAATATTTAGTGAATCTGATCCTAACGAAACAAAAATATAGTCTGAGTCAATCAATGTATCGCTGTTGTCAAAAATAATATCATCAACTGCGCAGTTGTCGAGTGTTTTTGAACAATAGCCGAAGTTGCAGTAAATAGGGGAGCGATCATTGTGTGAACTGTCGCCGTATATTCTAAGTACATCACTGTTGGGATTGCAGCTTTCCATCAGTTCAGGATTTATGTCATTGATTTTGCTTACAAAGACATCCTTTGTCTCAGCTGAAACGACATTTAAATGAAGCAGCACATCGGAGATCTGACCGCACCAATAAGCATTGAGAAACATTTCCATTCCGATTTTACCTGCTCCCATGATTGATACCTTTAAGTCATGTCTGCAATAATCCGATTCAATTGCTTTGAACAATGGGTAATTAATGAGCGTATTAAAAACTATATTTTTATAGCAATCGGTATTATATATTTTCGGCATTTGCTTTTTAATGTAATCATCAGTTGCTGGGATATTTTTGCTTTTTGCATCGGCTTTAACAATATTATACATTTTGGTATAAGCCTTTTGCTGAATAACAGAAAGTGAACTGTTTTCAGAAAACATATAGACGTTTGTGTTATTTGATAAAATAGGAAAATACTCCTCACTTGCAAGGCTACTGAGGAAAAACACATTATTGTTTTCATCTTCATCAATGAGGATGATATTTTTATTTTTTGCATATGATATATGAAGGCATGATATGTCATCAGGTAAGCAAATTGCATTAAGTTGTTTAGCTTTGAAGTAAAGTTCGGCGTTCTCTTCCTTTTCATCATCAATATACACATCTGTAAATACTATAACAGGCTTATCATTTGTGTTATCTAAGATACTTTTAGCCAGAGCATAACTTTGTTCATTCAGTTCACTGAAGATATATTTTTCACGGCCTGAATGCATTAAAAACCACAAACGTATTTTAGGAAACATACCGGTTAAAATTTGCAATATGATTGCACTGCCAACAAGAGGAGCTGAAATGTTTGACACGGATGCATATATACCGAATAGCATGACTGCAAAATTTCTTGTGCAGAGGGAAGCAACCAATTCCTTTCCTACGGCGAGATATTTTGTGTAATCTTCATCCATGCTGAAGGTTTGCAAAGTGTGGGAAAGTGAATCAATTATTGTTTCAAAACCGTTAAGCTGATTGTTTTCAAATAGAGCTGAAGGATTATGTTTTAATGCATATAATCCAACGGCAAGTCTCAAAAGCCAAATGGAAACAACAAAAGAAAGGAATAAAGCCAGCTTTTTAAGGGCGGATATTTTTGAAGTTTTTTTACTCTTATGGAAAAAGTGGATCGTAAAATAGAGAATGGGAATTAAAAATAGAAAAAAAGAAATCAATATGAATATAGAATATAAAACACGTTCTGAAGTAAGCATATTATTATGAGTAGGACTGTTACATGAAACACAAACATGTGCTGATTATAACAGTCCTATAATCCTTTCTTTTATTTTTTGAGAGGGGTTAATAGTTTATCAATTTCTTCTCCGGTTATATGATTCTTTTGAAGTAAAGCATCAACTAATGTATCGAAACATTCACGGTTGCTTTCAATGCTACTGATTGCATTTTGCATTTCTTCAGACAGAATCTCATTTACGGCTTTTCTAACTTCCAGAGCGATTTCTCCGTTTTGAAGTTCTTCGGGACTTATAACCGCAAGACCAAATTGAGAATCCATACCATAACTACATATTATCTGTCTGGCAATTGCAGTTGCTGAATTTAAATCGCCGCTTGGTCCTGTTGAGATACCATCATTCGGCCCATAACATACTATTTCGGCCGCACGTCCGCCAAGAGCCGTTCTAATTCTGCTGAGAAGTTCGTCTTTTGTGTAAATTGCTTTACCCTCGTTATCGGCATGCTGCATGTATCCGCCGTGATCTCCTCTTGCGGTGATTGTAAGGTATGATGGTGTTTCGCCGCTGAGCCAGCATAGCAAAGCATGTCCTGATTCATGTCTTGCAACTCTTTCAAGTTGAGAGTCATCCCAGTTTTTCTTTTCGCCACTGTTGAATGTTTCGAAAGCTTCATCGAACACCTCGTCCGTGACCTTTGTATTGCCCGAACGAATAACTGTTCTTAATGCAAGCTCAAAGACTGATTCAAGCTGAGCAATACTCATTCCGGTTGAGCGTGTTACGATATTTTCAATTTTTTCATCACTTAGGCAGAAACTGCTGTTTGACGAAATCTTCATTTTTATGTATTTCAAACGCTCGTCTTTTAATGGAAGATCAACAAATATTCTTCTGTCGAAACGTCTCATCAGTGCAGGATCAAGGCTTTTGCGACTGCCTGGTTCAACATCAAAATTTGTTGCTGCCAGTACAAATACTGGCTTTGATATATCATTTTTAAATCCATCCATTTCTGCCAAAAATGCTGTGAGAATTTCTTCAGCAACCGTTGAATTTTCTCCCCCTTTTCTTTCTTTTGCAATTGCATCAATTTCATCAATGAAAAGAATGGAAGGCGCATATTTGCGCGCGGTTCTGAACAGTTCGTGAACTTTTTCCGGACCTTCGCCTACATAGCGCTTTAAAAACTGATTTCCTTCAGCAGTGATAAATGTTACATCGGATTCACATGCCATTGCTTTAGCTAACATGGTTTTACCGGTTCCGGGAGGACCATAGAGAATAACACCTTTTGGGGCACTGACTCCCTTTGATAAAAACGACTTGGGATTTTTTAGATATTGAATGAAATATTGAAGTTCTGATTTTGCATCTTCGGAACCGATAACTTGGTCGAAATGTACATTCGGCTTTGAAATGTTGCTTAAAATATTTTCTGCGTCCTCAGAGTCAATGGCAGTGCTTATTTTCAAATCAAACAGTGTTATAACAGCATTTGTTCCGTCATCTGAAAGTACTTGTGATGTTTCAAATGTGACCACTTTGTTTGCCTTGGCAAGAGATTCAATACTTTTTTGTTGGTGTATACTCTCCGAAATTTCAACCAGTGACGATGAAAACGTGTCATTAGACATTGACACAAAACCGCGAATACCTTGTTTGAGAAAGGATGTTTTTTCCTCAATATTGAGCTCTTTATTTTCGCTTTGCAATAGGTAAACAGGTGTACCTGCATATTTTTCAAGAATAATGTGTAGAAAATCTCGTGCATCGGAATCAATATCTTCCGCATTCAAATAATTCGCATTATTACGAATACCGACAGTGAGATCAATGAGAATGAAATCAATTTCGGATTTATTCATAAGATCAACAGCATTGTCAACTGCACTCGATTTTTCAAAATCGAGTGTCGGACATTTCACGGCACAAAGAGATGCGGTTGTATCATCAGTGAATAATAATACCTTTTGTTTTGATGTTTTTTTGAACAGATTTTGAATCTCCTTGTTTTCGGGTAGCTCAATGTTGATTTGGATGCTATGTAAATCGTCTATTTTGCTGGTAACTTTTGATGAATTGATGAGCCTGAACAATTCAAACAGTTCATCATTAAAGAAGGTTTCTGCACGGCTGCGAATAGTTCTTGCATCAGCCTGACCTCCTTCAGCAAAAAGCAGGGCGGCGAAAACATCTTCGCCTATGGAAATGGTTATGTTGGATTGTTTTTCGAAATTGGACGAATGACGAAGAATCTCCTTTTTTGCAATTTTATGAAGATTATGCGCCTGAATGTGGTTGAACATGACTACATTGCCTGAGGCGAATCTTGAGCAGATTGCTGCCGGGAAATACGGAGTATCAGTTGTTGGATTAATATCGCTTTGCAGTGCTTTTAGAATAACCTTTCTTGACACACTCGAAAAATCGCCGGAATCAGAGTTTTCATAAAGTTGTTTACCGGCATTAGTTGTGAAAATCATGATTGTGTTTGAAAGAGAGATTTCCTTATCTGTGTTACTATCTCTGATTCTGCCTGCATCAAGAATTTGCAAAAAGAGATGTATAATGCTGATATGCGCTTTTTCTATTTCGTCAAAAAGTATAATTGATCTCGGATTTTCAGCAACAAACGTTGTGAAGTTTCCGCCTTTCGAATTTTTATATACATTGTCACTGCCGATAAATTCAATAGATGCTTCTTTATCGCAGTATTCACTCATATCAAATCTTTTAAATGGAAGTTTCAACGCTTCTGCGGCTTTTTCAGCCAAAAATGTTTTACCGACACCTGGAGGGCCTGCAAATAAAAATGTTGCGCTTGGACGAGTTCTGCCTTTGTCGATAATGGAAAGCAACTCGGATTGGAAGTAACCTGTTGTAAATACATTTATCGCTTTATCCTGGCCAAAGACTGTTTCAGAAAGGAAACGATTGATTTCTTTAGTTTTTTCTGTAAGGTCGGTAAGTTGCTCTTTTATCGGTTTGGTATTTTTAGCTTCAGGTGATTTTTCAGAGTCAGTTCCTTTTGATTTTGCAATTGCATCTAAAATCGGATTAGATGCTTTGTCGTTGGATTCGGTTGTTTCTTTTGCTGCTTCCAGAGCATCTGAAATTGCCTTGCTTGGATTATTTAAAATTATGTCAAGAAGAAAAGGTACTGTCAACTCATCTTCGCCAGCATCTGACGCTTTTTTTGCTGCGTCTGACATCCTCATTTGGAAATATATTCCTGACAAAAAGTTATCGTCATTGATGCTTTCGCTGAGTTTTGAAAACATAGTTTGGACATTAATGCCTAAGTTTGCAAATTTTTCGCAGATAAGTGTATATTCCAAAGTAGGGCCGTCTGCGCTTGGACCAAAGTCTTTTAAATCCATGATATTGATAAGCGACATAATGAACTTTTCTGCAGAGTTTGTCTTTGATTTCTCGGTGTTATATATTCCCATCGCTGTGAGTAATACATAATCAAGATATTCTGAATGTTTGATTTCTGCCATTTTTAAATCCCCCTATTTTATATAAATTGACAATAGAATAAAATAATTATACTTCATCAATGCAGATATTGTCAACTATTTGACAATATAAGAATTATAAACAGAAATTTGTGCAAAGTCAATAAAATTTGCAAAAGAAAGGTGTGATCAGTCGTAATTTTATACATTTTGTCTTGACACTTATTTTACTATATGGTATAATAGCATAAATTCAATTCTGTAAAAATGAAGATGAATGATAATTTTATATTGATTGAAAGGGAATTTTACTATGGCAGAAGAAATTAATTGGGCATTAGCTAGAAAGACATTTAAAACACTTTGCAACTTTTTGGACAATGATGATTGGCATTATGAGAAAGACGAGGAAAAATTAACCGTTGAGTGTACGGCTAGAGGTGATGATTTACCGATTGATTACTCAATCGAAATTGATGCAGAAAGAGAATTAGTTTTTTTGCTTTCGCGTCTTCCTTTCAAGGTTTCCGAAGATAAACGCCTTGATGCTGCGATTGCTGTAAGTATAATCAATGACAGATTGGCTAACGGTTGCTTTGATTATAATATTAAAAGCGGTTTCCTTGCATTCAGAATGACAAACAGTTTCAGAGACAGTGAACTCGGTGAAGAATTATTCAGTTACATGATAATATCTTCGGGAATTACGGTTGACAAATATAATGATAAGTTATTTATGCTCTCAAAGGGTATGCTTACACTCGAAAAGTTTATTGAAGATTTGAATAATAATTAAAAACTATTGATTATATCACACCTTGTTTGGCTGCGGCAGGGAACGATGTGAAATGATTTTATCGTAGCCGGAAAGGTTACGGAATTAACTATGGCTGATGAAATGAATAAGATTAATGCTAGAAAAGTTTACAATACACTTTGCGAAACCCTTGATTATCTTGAATGGACAGGTAATAGAGACGATGAAAAGCTTACTGTAAGTTGCAAAGTTTCAGGTGAGGATCTTCCGATAGATCTTCTCATTATGATTGATGATGACAGAGAATTGATTAAGTTGTGGTCATTTATGCCGTTTAAGATGTCTGAGGAAAAGTTAATGGATGGAGCAATTGCCACATGTGCTGCTTCATATGGTTTGGCTGAAGGCAGTTTTGATTATGATATATCAAACGGATCAATCATGTTCAGAATTGTGTCATCTTTCAAAGACAGCAACATAGGTAAAGGATTGTTATTACATATGATCGTTTGTGCAATGGCAATGGTTGATAAGTATAATGATAAGTTCTTTGCTCTCAACAAAGGTATGATCGGTATCGATGAGTTTATCAAATAAAGCCGTTTATCAGTAAATTCATTAGCCGGGTTGGATTGTCGACCCGGCTTTTACAATAGGGAGAAAACGAATGAAATACATAAAAATATTCCTTGCTTCATCAATTTGCGAATTTGAAGAGGCAAGAAAAGAAATTAAAAATTATATAAGCGTACTTAATGATATCTATGTTAAACGTGATATTTATTTTGAACTGATAATTTGCGAGAACCTTTCAAATGCAATTGCAAGAGAACGCAAGCAGGAAGAATATAATCAGCAAATAAGAGAAAGTCAGTTTTTCTATATGATCTTCGGTACTAATATCGGTGAATATACGCACGAAGAATTTCTTGTTGCGCTGAAGCAGTTCAGAGAAACGGATTTTCCGAAGATATATACATATGCTTATGAGCTGCCGAATGGACAAGAGCCTAACGAGAGTGTTATAAAGTTTCTTGAAGAACTTGACAAAGAAATCGGCCACTATTTCAGCAGGTTCAATCATATTGACACAATCAAGCTGAATCTTTTGCTTGAACTTACTCGTGCGCCGGAAGTTTCCGGTACGGTTAAAATTGAGGACAGCAAGGTGACTTTGGACGGCGACGAAGTTCTTTCAATGGCGAATATTCCGCTTTACAGCAAAAATGAAGCCGTACAAAAGCTGCTTGCGGAAAAGAAAAAACTTGACGAAGAGTTCGCCGCGCTTCAACAGATGTGTGAGTTGAATAAGGATAACCCAACTTACAGAAGAATGTTGTATGCAAACGACGAGAAAAGAGTAGCTGTTTCAAAGCAGCTGCATACACTCGAAATGGACGTTTTGGGCTTATATTCTGAATTATCCGAAAAGCGCAAACTTGGCGAGCATATCAACTGGCGCGAGAAAAAAGCGATTGAATTTGTTGACGCAGGAAACTATGAAGCGGCAAAGAATATTCTGAGAGACGCACAGTGGAAAAGAGAAGTTGAACAGGCAGAAGAACTTGTTGACAGAGCACTTGAACCTATCAGAGAATACATTTCGGGAAAGAGAACGTTGATTAAGACTATTTCAGCAAGCGGAATAACAGAGGAAGTTGCTGATGAAATCAGAGAAATATATGAAGAAATCACGGCTCTTGCGGAAAAGCATCGTGTGGAGTTGGCTGTGCTTTATGATTATGCAAGTTTTTTAAGGACTGAAAACGACTTTGAAAAAGGTATCCGTGTTGCTCAAAGATTGAAACATTACTATGAACTTGATGATTCTGTTGACGAGTATGATAGAGCAAGCCTGCTTAATCTTTTAGGGCGATTATTAAAAGATAATTGCAATTACATAGAATCGGAGAAACTATATAGAAGATCATTGGAAATTTATAGAGCATTGTCAAAAGCGAAATCAGCAGTATATAGTCCAGATATTGCGGATGTCTGCTATGATTTAGCAAATTTACTCTGTGATATCGGCAACTATACAGAGGCAGAGGCACTTTATAAGGAAGCGTTAGATATATATGTAGAAAATTATGAAAAATATCAGTCGCTATATTTTGCTTCTGATACGGCTAAAGTTTGCAATAATTTAGCTAACTTACTTACTGATACTGGTGATTACGAAGAGGCAAAAGAATTGTTTAACAATGCATTGGAATTAAGAATAGTGCTTGCAGAAGAAAAACCAGATGAATTTGAACTTGATCTTTCGTGTACATACAACGATTTGGCTACTTTTATTAGAAAATCAGGAAAGTACACTGAAGCAGAAGAATTATATAGAGAAGCATTAAAAATCAGTAGAGCATATGCGAAAAAATATCCGGCGGCATATAGTGGCTTGTTTGCAGTTATATGTAATAATTTAGCAATATTATTGGATGATATTGGTAATTATACAGAAGCAGAGGAATTATTCAGAGAAGAGTTGGATATATTTATGAGTTTAGCGGAAGAGCATCCAACAGCATATAAATCATATGTTGCAGTGATTTGTAATAATTTAGCATCTGTACTTGAAAAAATGGGCAAATATACAGAAGCGGAAGGTTTATATAGAGAATCATTAAGATTACGACGAGAACTCGCAGAAGAAAATCCGCAAGTGTATAAGCCTAATGTTGCAGGAAGTTGCAATAATTTAGCTATTTTGCTTTATAATATTGGTAATTTTACAGAAGCAGAGGATTTATATGAGGAAGCATTATCAATATATATGGAATTTGCTGAAGAAAATCCGTTAGTATACTCGTCAAAAATTGCCATGATTTGTAATAATTTAGCTACTGTGTTTATGAAAAATGGCAACTATAAAAATGCGGAAGATTTATATAGAGAATCATTGGGAATCAAAAGAAAACTTGCGGAAGAGAATCCTTCAGTGTATAAGTTTGATGTAGCAGATACTTGTAATGGTTTAGCCTCTTTGCTTTATAGTGTTGGGAATTATACAGAAGCAGAAAAATTATATAGAGAAGCATTGAAAATATATATGGAGTTATCAGAAGAAAATTCATCTGTATATGCATCAAGGATTGCATTGACTAGCAACAATTTGGCTAATTTACTTAGTGATATAGGCAACTACACAGAAGCAGAAAATCTGTATAGAGAAGCGCTAAAAATCAGAAGAGAACTTGCAGAAGCAAGTCCATCTGCATATAAATGCGATGTAGCAGATACTTGTATTGGTTTAGCCTCTTTGCTTTATTGTGTTGGAAATTATACGGAAGCAGAAAAATTATATAGAGAAGCATTGAAAATATATATGGAGTTATCAGAAGGATATTCATCTGTATATACATCAAGGATTGCATTGGCTAGTAATAATTTTGCTAATTTACTTAGTAATATAGGCAACTACACAGAAGCAGAAAATCTGTATAGGGAAGCGCTGAAAATCAGAAGAGAACTTGCAGAAAAAAGTCCATCAGTATATAAATGCGATGTAGCAGATACCTGCTTTAATTTAGGCATATTTATGTTTGATATAAAGGAAGATGAATCTCAAAGCAAAGCCTTTTTTGAAGAAGCCCTAGAAATTTATTCTTCTGATTCTCGTTACAAAGAAAAAGCCAAGCAAGTTCAAGACATACTGATCAAATACTTCTAACAACACCACCCCAAGCATTCAAAACTGCTTGGGGTTCAGTTTTATCAAGCAATGTGCTCGCTACCTTTGCGGACTAAACCTTTCGGTAAGTACAATTTTCCCCGCATCATAGCCGTACGCAGTACCTATTACTTATTACCTAAAACAACAGGCAGCCCTTTCGGACTGCCTTGATTTAATTTGTAGCAATTACACCTTATTCAGCATCAGGCTCATAGAGTGCTTTAAGCTTCTTGAGATGCTCATACTTCTCTTTTGCCATGTCTGCACTTGCATTGTAGAGTGCTTCTGCTCTTTCTGGGAACTCACGTGTAAGTCTTGCGTAACGTGCTTCGCCCTTGATGAAGTCTACATATTCTGCTGTCGGGTCTTTGCTGTCGATTGTGAGCGGATTCTTGCCCTCTGCTTTGAGTCTTGGGTCAAAGCGGAAGTTGTGCCAGTAACCGGCTGCAACAGCTTTTTTCTCTTCTGTCATGCTGATGCCCATGCCACCCTTGATGCCGTGGTTGATGCACGGTGCATATGCGATGATGATTGACGGACCGTCATAGCTTTCAGCCTCTTTGAATGCCTTGAGGCACTGTGCGTAGTCTGCACCCATTGCAACCTGTGCAACGTATACATATCCATAACTCATCGCGATCTGAGCAAGGTCTTTCTTCTTGATTTCCTTACCCATTGCTGCGAACTGAGCGATTGCACCTGTCGGTGTTGCCTTTGAAGCTTGTCCACCTGTATTTGAGTAAACTTCAGTATCGAAAACAACAATGTTTACGTTCTGATGTGATGCGAGAACGTGGTCAAGACCGCCGAAGCCGATGTCGTATGCCCAGCCGTCGCCGCCGAAGATCCACTGTGATTTCTTAGCAAGATAGTCAGCATCCTTGAGAATTTCCTTAGCTGCTGCTGCGCCTGCTTCACAGCAATTAATTTCGTTTTCATTAAGTGCTGCAATGAGAGCCTTTGAAGCTGCTGCGTTTGCAACGCCGTCTTCCTTGGTGTCAAGCCATGCCTTAGCTGCTGATGCAACTGCTTCCTTCGGGCAGTTTTCAGCAAGAAGCTGAACCTTTTCGCCGAGTCTGTTTCTGATTGCCTGCTGAGCGATCAACATGCCGTAACCGAACTCTGCGTTGTCCTCGAACAATGAGTTACCCCATGCAGGACCATGACCGTTCTTGTTAACTGTGTACGGTGTGCTCGGTGCACTGCCGCCCCAGATTGAAGAACAGCCTGTTGCGTTTGCAAGATACATTCTGTCGCCGTAAAGCTGAGTTACAAGCTTTGCATACGGTGTTTCACCGCAGCCTGCGCATGCGCCTGAGAACTCAAGAAGCGGTGTTCTCAGCTGACTGCCCTTAACGGTTGAATCCTTGAACTTTTCAAGAACTTCCGGCTTTTCATCAAGTGAGTAGAGATAATCAAATGATTTCTGCTGATCAGCCTGAGAATTAAGCTCGTTCATAACGAGTGCCTTTGCGCCCTTCTTGCCCGGGCAAACGTTTGCGCATGAGCCGCAGCCTGTGCAGTCCATAACTGAAACGCCTATTGCAAAGTTATAGTTTGCAAGACCTGTCATCGGAGAAGCCTTTGTTCCTTCGGGAGCGGCTGCTGTTTCGTCAGCGGTCATTGCGAAAGGACGGATTACTGCGTGCGGACATACATATGAGCAGATTCCGCACTGGATACAGTTTTCGGGAAGCCATGTGGGAACGTCAACTGCAACGCCTCTCTTTTCAAAAGCAGCAGTACCCTGCGGCAATGCACCGTCAACTGTATCAAGGAATGTTGAAACCGGAAGTGTGTCACCAAGCTGTGCAGATGTCGGATTGAGAATCTCCTCAACGTATTTCTTAACGTCTGCTCTGTCTGACTTAACTTCGAATGAAACTGTTTCAACTTCAGCGTCTTTCCATGATTCGGGAACTTCTACTTTAACAACGCTGCCGATACCTTTTTCGATAGCCTTGTGGTTGAGTTCAACAATGTCCATGCCCTTTTTGCTGTATGATTTTGTTGCGGCATCTTTCATAAGTTCAATTGCTTTGTCAGCAGGGATGATGTTTGAAAGACCGAAGAATGCAGATTGCAAAATTGTGTTAACACGTCCGCCAAGGCCAAGCTGCTTAGCGAGGTGCGTTGCGTCGATGGTGTAGAACTGAATGTTGTTTTCAGCGATGCATTTCTTAACAGAGCCGGGAAGATTCTCTTCAAGGCCGGCTGCATCCCATGAGCAGTTGAGTAGGAATGTGCCGCCGGGAACAAGATCCTGAACCATCGGATATTTATAAAGGTATGCAGGATTGTGGCATGCAACAAAGTTAGCTTTGTTGATGAGGTAGGTTGACTTGATCGGAGTCTTGCCGAAGCGAAGATGTGAAACAGTCAGACCACCTGATTTCTTAGAGTCATATGAGAAATAACCCTGAGCATACATGTCGGTGTTGTCACCGATAATTTTGATTGAGTTTTTGTTTGCACCAACTGTACCGTCAGCGCCAAGACCCCAGAACTTGCAGTTTGTTGTGCCTGCCGGTGTTGTGTCGGGAGTTTCGGTAACAGGAAGTGAAAGGTTTGTGATATCATCGTTGATTGCAACTGTGAAGTGCGGCTTCGGAGAATCTGACTCCATGTTGCGATAGATTGAGATAACGTGTGACGGATTTGTATCCTTTGAACCGAGAGCATAACGGCCGCCGTATACAGGAACGTTAGCAAACTTTGATTCTCTCAAAGCAGCAACAACGTCAAGATAGAGAGGTTCACCGTATGAGCCGGGTTCCTTTGTTCTGTCGAGAACAGAAATTGACTTAACTGTGTCAGGAATAGCGTCAACAAGATGCTTAGCTGAGAACGGTCTGTAAAGACGAACCTTAACAAGACCAACTTTTTCTCCCTTTGCAGTGAGATAGTCGATTGTTTCTTCAATTGTGTCGCAAGTTGAACCCATTGCAACGATAACTCTTTCAGCATCAGGAGCACCGTAGTAATTGAAGAGTTTGTAGTTTGTGCCGAGTTTGTCGTTGACCTTATTCATGTAATCTTCAGTGATGTCAACGATATCCTCGTAATACTTGTTTCTTGCTTCGCAAGCCTGGAAATAGATGTCCGGGTTCTGAGCAGAACCGTGAAGAACAGGATGTTCCGGGTTCAGAGCACGGCGGCGGAATGAATCAACAGCATCCCAGTCAAGCATGTCAGCAAGGTCTTTGTAATCCCAAACTTCGATTTTCTGAACTTCGTGAGAAGTGCGGAAACCATCGAAGAAATGCATGAAAGGAACACGGCCTTTGATTGTTGAAAGGTGAGCAACCGCACCAAGATCCATAACTTCCTGAACGTTGCCTGAGCAGAGCATTGCATAACCTGTCTGACGGCATGCATAGATGTCTGAATGATCACCGAAAATTGTAAGTGCATGAGTTGCGATTGTACGAGCAGCAACATGAATTACGCTCGGAAGCAACTCACCTGCAATTTTATACATGTTCGGAATCATGAGAAGCAAGCCCTGTGAAGCTGTGTAGGTTGTGGTCAAAGCACCTGTTAAAAGTGAACCGTGAACTGCACCTGCTGCGCCGCCTTCAGACTGCATTTCAGCAATTTTTACCTTTTGACCGAAAAGATTCTTTACATTTTTTGATGACATCACGTCAGTAACCTCAGCCATGTTTGATGACGGAGTGATCGGATAAATAGCAGCGACCTCAGTGAACGCATAGGACACGTGAGCGGCAGCACTGTTACCATCCATTGTTTTTGTTTTTCTTGCCATTGGAATTTTCCTCCCTTTATTATTTTGTGGAAGCCTTGATTAGTCGTGGCATAAAGCCATATCTTAATCAATTCTTCCGTAGGATAAAATGAATAAACCAATTAAAATATATTTTATCACCAAATTCGGCAATTGTAAATAAGCATTTAACAAAAAAATGAATAAATTCACAAAAAAGTTGTTTTAATTTGCAATTTTTTGTTTAAGTAGGTTTGACTGCATTACTTCCATGAGGTATAATGTCTGAAAACAAATAAAAGAAGATGGTAAAAAATGATTGAAACAGGATTATATGAGGGCGAGATTTCAACAATTTTTCTCAAGGGAACGGTTCATTTTGAGATATCCAAACAGGATGAAGAATTCAACGTTGACATAAAACTGCCCAAACCGATGGAAAAAGTTAAAATAAAGGTTAACAAAATTTGGCAGGAAGAAAATTCTCTTTGCGGAACAGGCAGCATATCAATTATGCCGAAAGCGGTTGTTGAATCAAAAATAACTTTTGCGGAAAGCGGCAGAATAAAAGCGTTTATGAAAGTGCCGAAACTCGGCAAGGTTGTTGTGAAAGGAATACACTTAAGCAACTAATAATGCGTAATGCGTAATTCGTAATGCTTAATGCGTAATTGCGGGGGGGGGGAGATTGTACCTATCGAAAGATTTAGTCCGCAAAGGAGATTTTAATTAGGAATGAGGAGTTAGGAGTGAGGAACGGTGGTCGCGAATAAAATATCTGACGACTTAACTTCGTATCCGCGAAATAAAGTTATATACAAACTCAAAACAGAAGAATAAATAAAAACAATTTTCCAATAAGACTACAAGTAAAGACAGCCGACAAAGCCCCGGCTGTTTTGAATCTC
>JAMPDR010000048.1 GCA_023665555.1 Ruminococcus sp. | reverse complement strand
ATGTTGATACCGGCGTAAAGATTCTTATCGCCGTCGTAATCGGCGCACTTCTTCTTGCAGGTCTTTACGCTCTCTTCAACACAACCATCATGCCGACCGTAACAGAAAAGGTCAACGGACTTTTCAATTACAACGGTACTAACTAAATCATCACGGTCGGAGTAAAACTTCGCCCGCAAATTTTATCAATTTATTTTAATTTGGCTCTTCACGGAAAACAGTGTGATTAAAGCGAAAAAGTTTATTCATGAGAGTTTTGAAAACAAATTTAACATTCATTTGTTATGACGGATCTCGCTGTGCGATATTTCCCTCTTAATAACCTATGCGATAGCGACATTATAACAATTTATTATTTTATCACACCAATTTCCGTGAAGAACCTTTAATTTAATTTTATGGAGGAATTCAATATGTTTAATAAATTCAAATCATTCTGCAAAAATGCAGTATCAAAGGTAAAAAATTCATTTTCAGCGGTTCAGACCGATATGACCGCAAAAGCTCACGCTGTTCTTGACGGTACAAAGGCCGAAGCCTATGTTGATACCGGTGTCAAAATTCTCATCGCAGTCGTTATCGGTGCACTTCTTCTCACTCTCCTCTACACACTCTTCAACTCAACCATCATGCCGAAGGTTACGGAAAAAGTCAACGGACTTTTTAACTACGCAGGCTAAAACACGCAATAACTGACAAAGGCGGGGCAATTTTCGCTCCGCCGCTTTTTTGAAAATGAGGTGATTTTCAATGACAAGTATTAACTACATCTTAGCTTCATTATTTATCCCAATCTACTTGGCGATATTAGCATATATCTTATGCGTAGCTGTTATGTCAAAAGCAGTCTTGACAAGAACTCCGCAGTATGAAAAGAAAAGTAAGTTCAACAAGGTGTGCATAGCAGTCAGTGCAGGCATATCTTTTATATTTGCACTGAAATTCGGCTTTACATTTGAACTTCTAAAAGCGACATTGATTCTTGCCGTATTTCTTTTCGCAAGCGTTTGTGACATTAAAGAGCGAAAGGTAGAGGACTATGTTCCGATCATGCTCTTGCTTATCGGTCTGATAAACATATCACCGACCATTCTGTTCAGCCGTGCTATGGCATTTGCAATGTCCTTTGCTTTGATGTTTGTTATTGCAGTAATCTCCAACAACGAAATCGGCGGCGCAGATGTTAAATTCATTCCCGTGTGCTTTTTCATACTCGGAGCGGCAAAAGGTACACTTGGTCTTATAACCGGACTACTTTTCTCTGTAGTAGGTACGCTGATACGCAATAAGGTGAAGAAATCCGAGGATAAAACCTTGCCGCTAATTCCGTATTTGAGTGTAGGATATATTATTGCATTGGCTATATAGAATCTTTAAAAATTCGAAAATAGATGTTTCAGATTTAATCAAACATTAACATAGTGTTGATAATAATAAAATAATGTGATAAAATAAATATACAATATTGTTGGTGATAGTTTTAGTCGAAGTTTTTACTTTATTTGCTCCCTTGAGTGATATTACTCTTCTTTTAATGTTGGTACAGACAATTATTTCTATATCAGATTTTCTCTTGGAAAAAATGGGAGATGGTTTTATTACGAAAATCAATTTGTTGGTAAGCGGCACGCACGGGGTGGTCCTTAAACTGAGGGGAACAGACGAAAAACTATTACAAGTGCCCTGTAGGTTCAATTCCTACCCGCTCCACCATATAGGAGACCACCTTAAAAAGTGGTCTCTGTTATTAATTATTATTTGTTTTCATGTAGCGTCGTAGCAATACGGCGTTTTCTTTTTACCAAAAATTCAAAGAAAGGAATGATGCACATGAAAAACAGAACAGTAATCGGAATAATCTGTATCATATTAGCCGTAGCCATTACTTTCTGCATTTCCCCTATGGTCAACAAAATGACAGAGGGCAAAACCGAAGTCATAACTTTTTCAAAGAATCTCGGCAAAGGCGCACAGATAACCGATTCGGATATTGTTGTGACTTCTCTTTTAAAATCAGGACTTCCCGACGGTGTAATTAAGGATAAGTCAGCCGTTATCGGCAAATACACAAACTCAGATGTATTTAAAGGCGATGTCGCAACAGCAGCCAAACTTGTAGATAACGCAAATGCTTCGGATAATATCCTGTCAGCCTTAAACGGTGATAAGGTCGCAATGAGTATCACGATCAAAAGCTTTGCAGGCGGTTTGTCGGGTAAGATACAAAACGGCGATATTGTAAGCATCTATGTTACGGAAAAGGATAAGGAAGCCAAAGTGCCTCCCGAACTTAAATATGTAAAAGTTATCACAACCACCACTTCGGGCGGTGTTGATGAAAATGAAGTCGTTCCCAATGAGGACGGTACCTTTGATTTGCCGACAACAATAACAGTTTTGGTAACGGTTCGACAGGCTGAGATACTTGCAGACTATGAGAAAAACGCAGATATGCATGTTGCACTTGTTTACCGTGGTAACGATGATACGTCTGAGAAGTTCATCAAAACGCAGGATAAATACTTGAAAGAGCAAGCGAAAAAAGCACAGGAGGAAAAGAAAGATGCCTAAGCTCATAGCATTTTACGGTTCACCCGGAAGCGGCAAAACAAGCGTTGCGCTTAAAGCCGCTATGGAAACATATATGCAAACAAAGGACGAGGTTATCGCTTTTCTTTCCCCTGATATGACAGTGCCGAGTATTGCACTTCTTTTTCCGAATTATGCACCTGATGAAGTTGTGTCACTGAGTGAAATATTCGACAGCACGGCAATCACAACCGAACTGCTTCTCAAAAATGCCGTTACAGCAAAGAATATGAAAGACTTTTTTGCACTTGGTTTTAAAGCAGGTGAAAACAGATATAGTTTTCCGACACCTACACCTGAAAAGATAAATTCGCTCTTTTCTGCTTTGCCCGAAACGGCAGGATATATTTTTGTTGACTGCACGAATGATGAAACAGATGAAATTTCCAAAAAGGCTTTGGCTATGGCGGATATAGCAGTAAGGATAATTACTCCTGACCTCAAAGGTATGTCGTGGTATTCATCGAATAAGCACAGTGAACGAACAGAAAATGAAGATTTGTTCAATGTTGTTAATGTGACAGAAAAAGAATTGTATCTTCCGACAGAGGAAGTCTGTACAAAGCTGCATACGATAGCTGTACTTTTGCCGTATTCAAGAGCAGTTAAACAGCAAATGCTTGACGGCAGAATGTATGAAAGACTGAACGATAAAGCATACACGAAGAAAATACAAAGCCTTGTGAGCAAAATCATGTAAGGGGTGATCCCGAATGAAAAGAACAATAGATTTTGTGGATTTGCTTGGCTTAGTTCAGCAATATATCTCTTCAAGATATTCGGCAGCACTGACAGGTGATCAGAGCCAGCTTAGTTCATACATTGAAAAGTTCATAAGAGATAACGAGTATGAGGTTGACGGCATTTCAAATGAAAAGCTGATTCAAAAGCTGTTTTCTGAAATGGCTGAGTATTCAATTTTGACTCCGTTTCTCGGCAAGGATAACATTGAGGAAATCAATATCAACGCATGGAACGATATTGCGGTGACTTACACAAACGGCAAAATCGTAAAATTGAAAGAGCATTTCCATTCTCCGCAGCACGCAGTGGATATTGTTAAAAGATTGCTTCATCACAGCGGTATGATAATTGACAACGCTTCGCCTATGTCACAAGGGCACTTGCCGAATAACACAAGAATTACAGCACTGAAAGCACCGATAGTCGATGAAGAATGCGGTGTAAGCGTATCAATCAGACTTTTACACCCGTCTAAAGTAAATAAAGAGCAGATAATCAAATCAGGAAATGCAACACAGAAGATGATAGATTTTCTTTGTATGTGTATGAGATACGGTGTTTCAACTGTTGTGGCAGGAGCAACATCAAGCGGTAAAACAACACTTTTAAATGCACTGCTTTCAACGATACCGGATAACAAGCGAGTTTTCACAATTGAAAGCGGTTCAAGAGAATTATCACTTGTTAGAAAAAAGGGAACGAAGATAGTAAATAATGTTGTGCACACGCTGTCAAGACCATCAGATAATGATGCCTTTGATATTACACAAGAGGATTTAGTAGTTGCTTCTTTGCGTTTCAATCCCGATATTGTTTGCGTGGGCGAAATGCGAGATGTTGAATGTTACTCCGCAGTTGAAGCATCATTGACAGGTCACACGGTTGTGTCTACAGTCCATGCCTTTGCCGCTGATTCTGCACATATGCGAATAGCGCTTTTGTGTCAAAAGCGATTCCCTATTGATTTCAAAACTTTTCTCATGCAGGCAGGTCAGGCATTTCCGATTGTTGTATATACGCATAAGCTTGAAAACAATGAAAGAAAAATTATGGATATATCAGAGTGTGAGATTCTGCCAAACGGTGACAGAAAATATCACACTCTTTTTCGTTACCACATTACACGAAATGAAATTGTTAAAGGAAAGTTCGTGACCGAAGGGTACTTTGAACAGCCGGAGATTATATCTAAATCAATGCAAAGAAAGCTGTTGCAGTTCGGTGTACCTCAGACCGAACTTGCTAAGTTTATTGAAAAAGGAGCTGATTACCAATGATATTTAATTTAGTATCCTCCTTGTTTTTAATTGTATCTATTGTCTGCTTTTTGAACCTGACACCCGAACAAATAACAGATGACATTATCAAACTTCTATCAAAAAGAGAAAGCATAAGGGATAAGATACACGGTTTAAGATCAGGCAAAAAGAAAAAGAGCCTCGGTCAAAGGCTCACATATATGAAAGAAGCACTTACTGCTATGGGCAAAGGCGGAAAATTCGGGTTTATCATCTGTTCTTCGCTTGTACTTTTTGCTGTCGGCGCAGTGGTTGCAATACTCATTAACAATGTTTTTCTTGTGCCCGTTTTTGCCGCAGCTTTTGCGGTTATACCCTTTGTGTATGTCAGAAACAGTATGGACGCATATGAAAAGCATATCAAAGATGAGCTTGAAACAACGCTTTCGATTATCTCAACTTCATACACAAGAAATGATGATATTATCGCCGCTGTTAAAGAGAACCTTGCATACATTAAACCGCCGCTTCGAGAACATTTTTCATCATTCATAAACGATGCAACGCTCATTTCAAACACAAAGCAGGCGCTAAAGAATCTGAAAAAGAAAGTTGATGATGAGATATTCCATGAGTGGTGCGACGCACTTTTGCAGTGTCAGGAAGATAATACACTCAAAGATACCTTGCAACCGATAGTAGCAAAGCTTACTGATGTCAGAATAGTCAACAGTGAACTTTCATCAATGATGGCGGCAGTCAGAATGGAGTATTACACTATGGTCGGCTTGGTTGTCGGCAATATACCGCTTTTGTATGTGCTTAACAAAGACTGGTTTCATACACTCCTTTTTGAAACAGCAGGAAAAGCAACGCTTGGTATCTGCGGCGCTGTGATTCTCGTGACATATCTGTTTATGTTAAAGTTCACGAAGCCGATTGAATACAAAGGGTAAGGAGGAATATGTATGATAATTAAACTTTCAGTCGGTATTCTTATCGGTATAGCGACATATTTCATTCTTGCAGACCTATTCAAATTGCCGTATGTCCGTACTTCAAAAGCGATAAACAATCTATCTAAAGCTCAGCGTGAAAAGACAAGCAGCCTTGATGTTTGGCTGGGTAATCTTGCTTCATTTATTGCAAAGCATCTGCCGATGAACGAGTTCAAAAGGCAGGAGCTTGAAACAGATTTGAGAACTGCCCAGATGGATATATCGCCCGAAATGTACAAAGCAAATGCTATTGTTAAATCGCTTCTAATAGCTGTTTTTGCAATACCTATGCTGTTCATCTTCCCAATACTTGCACCGATAATTCTTGTGCTATCTTTTGTTCTATACCGTATCAACTCAAAGAGCGTCAGCAACAGAATTAAAGCAAAGCGAGCGAAGATTGAAAATGATTTACCGAGATTAGTTGGTACGATACAGAAAACGCTTATCCGAAGCCGTAATATTGTAGATATGCTTCAGGATTTTTATCCTCATGCAAACAAGGAGCTACAGCATGAACTCGGCATCACCATTGCAGATATGCGATCGGGCAATGAAGAAGCGGCAGTCACAAGACTTGAAGCGAGAGTTGGTTCACCGATGATGAGCGATGTATGCCGTGGATTTATCACTCTCATACACGGAGACACTGCTCCTGTATACTGGTCAAGTCTTGCAATGAAGTTTTCGGATATTCAAAGACAACGGCTTCGCCTTGAAGCACAGAAAATACCGAAAAAGGTTAAAAGGCTTTCTATGTGTCTGCTTGTATGTTTTATGCTTATCTATGTAGTAGTCATCGTATCGCAAATACTTGGGTCGGTCGGCGTAATGTTCGGGTAAGGAGGAAGCAAAATGAAAAAGATTTTAAACAACAAAGCAGAGGGATATATTGATATTTGCGTTGGTATTATCGCTCTGCTTTCTGTACTTGTACTTACACTTAATGTTTACTCTTTCTTTACGCTTAAACAAGACCTTGATGAAATATCTGAGCAGCTTATTGAAACCGCAACCTACAACGGTTGTTTCGGTGATGAGTTTAACGAAAGAGCAGAACAGCTAAAATCGCAGCTTTTTGATTTTGATGTTGAAACGAGTGCCGACAATTTCTACAATGCTTCATACAAGAGGGTTCAGCTCGGTAACACAATGAAAGTGACGGTAAAGGTTCACACTAAAATCATGGGCATAGGGATTGTGAATATACCTGTAACCTGTACAAGCACACGAAGCGGTATATCCGAACATTACTGGAAAGGGTGATGAAAATGAGAAATGATAAAGGAGTAATGAGAAATACCTGCGGTGAGATTTATGTTATGGTATGTATATTCGTGCTTATCATTGTTACTGTATTTTCCGTAATATTTACCTATGCTTCGGTTATCACGGAAGTCAAAGTGCAGAAAACAAATTCTGAAATCGTCTTTGACAGTTTTGTTGCAAACAACTCTATCATCATATTCAACAACATAAAGCAAGGCAAAAATGCAACGAACGGAGTAGACACCGCCGCATACAATGAACATTTAAAACAATTTTGCACATTGGACGAACGAAGCGGAAAGTTGTATAGTATGGATACAGACGACAGCGAGAAGTACAGCATGACAATTCCTGAGATAGGTTTTACCGAGAAAGGAAAGCTGGAGCTTTATGCGTCTTACACGATGTATGTGCCGATACGGTTTGCAGGATTGGCGGTAACAACGGCGAAAGTTCCTGTTAAAATCACATCGGCGCTGAACAGCAAAAATTAAATAGGAGGAAAAATTTATGAAACACACAAGAAAAATTATTTGCATCGCACTTTGCATTTTAACGGTAGTCACTATGTTTGCTGCCTGCGGTAAAACAAAAACACCGCAGAATGAAGAAACTGTAGCAAGTGAAGAAAGCACTACCGAAGAAAAGACAAGAGAAGAAATAACTATTGAAGAGCCGGGCGAACAGACCGAAAAAGAGACAACAAAAAAGGAAGAAGCTACAACAAAGAAGACTGAAACAACAACTAAAAAGGTGGAGCAGAATACAACCACCACTACAACAAAGCCGTCTGTTCCGCCAACAACTCATAAGCAGGAGGCTACAACCAAGAAGCCGACTCAGCCTGCAACTGCGAAGAAATCTGAACCGACTACAAGTAAAAAAGCAGAAACTACTACCAAAAAGCCTGAAACAACAAAGCCTGTTGTGACAGAACCGAAAGCATATTCCTGCGGCAGTAAAAATCATCACTGTGCAACAAAAGAAGAGCATACCTTTATATCTTCACTCGAAAGCAAAGGCTGTTCCATCTGCGGTTCATATTCTTGCAGAAGCTTCTATGCGATAGACGAATGGGGCAATAACTGCTATGACATCACGAAATGTCCCAAGTATTCGGAAAAGAAAGATCCATCTGTCTATTGTGAACATTGCGGTAAAGAAAGCGGACGTGGTGACAAGGGTACTTGCGTGAGGTTTACTGTTGATACGAAGTGTCCGGGGTGCGGTAAAACAGTCCCTGCCAAAACATGCCATACACATTAAATCAAAAATGTTAGAAACGACTTGCTATTGTGCGTACAATTGTGTATAATAACTGTAGAATGATACAAGGAGAAGATGTTATGGCAAAGACAGCAAATCTATACGCACGAATTGAACCGGATATTAAAGAACAAGCTGAAACAATATTAACTGCATTGGGTATACCTGCTTCAAATGCAATCACTATGTTTTACAAGCAAATCATCTTACAGCATGGCTTGCCGTTTGAGGTTAAATTACCTCAAATGCCGCTTGATGTCAGCAAAATGACTAAAGAAGAATTGGACGCTGAATTGCAAAAAGGCTATGATGATATGCTTGCAGGCAGAATGCTTCCTGCCGATCAGGTGTTTGATGAACTGCACAGAAAGTACGGCATATGAAGTATAGCGTTGTAATATCGCCCAAAGCGGCTGATGATTTAAAAGGAATATATGAATATATTGCATTTTCGCTTTGCGAGGAAAAAACGGCAAAAGATATGCTTTTGCTTCTAGAGGAAAATATTTTTTCTCTTGATGAAATGCCCGGCAGATACCGTGTTTATGATGCTGAACCTTGGAAAACAAGAAATCTTCATATTATGCCGGTAAAAAACTATCTCGTTTTCTATATCCCTGACGAACAAAGCAAAACGGTAAATATTGTTCGTGTGATTTACGGTTCAAGAAACTTAAATGAACAGCTCGAAAAGTGAGCTGTTTTCGGAACTCGATGAAAATCGGGTTCTTTTTTTATCTGTAAAAGGAGGAATTTTTAATGAAATACAAAAAGATATTAGCTGTGTTTCTGACGCTTTTAACTTTGGTGACGGTATTTTCTCTGTCTGCATCTGCCTTGTCTTGGGACGGCAGTTCAGCAGGCGGAAGCACTAATGCAGTAAACGGCAGCTCAACAGGCTATGTAATACGCTCCACGAATGATTCAAACTGTGTTGTCGGTTATCGCTTTTCCGTTGTCAATTCATCAGGTAGCATGAAAGTCAACAAGGTCATTGATGTGTTCAGAAACACAGGTAACGGCGATAACGCATATTCGTCGTCGGCTAAATTCACAACTAAATACAACAAGAAACAGCTGATAGCTAACAAAAACGCAAAGCTGACAACATCTCAAAATACTACAAACTGTTACAAAGAAAGTTCAATGAGCTTTGTATCCGCTTTACCAAATCCAAGCGGTGTTGAAACATGGCAGGCATATGAGGGGAATATTAACAAGGTACTGACTAAAATCGGCGTCGGTACGGTTTCAAACATGGTGTATGGTGACAAGGTCATCATTGAACCGCTTTTTGATATTTGCCTTGCAGGTGAATATCAGGCGTTGACGGTAACTGAAATTGCTTACTGCGGACGAAGTGTAAAAGGCGGCAGCAGTGATGGCGGTACAAGTAACGGAACATCATCGACATGGGGATTTATTGCAAACTATACAAATCGCATATGGCCGAACAAACTGTATACACCTGACGGTCAAGGTTTATGGACGGCAGCTTCGGCAATCGCAAATTCAAGCAAGGCAACCTTTGATAATATTCTCACCAAAGGCTACGGTGCAGGTATAGCATACAACGAAACAGCTAACATTACCTACACGATTAAATTCAACGGTAACGGCAGTACAAGCGGTTCAACAGCTTCAATGTCAATGGTGAAAGATGTTGCTAAAAATCTTACTGCTAACGGCTTCTCAAAAACAGGATACACCTTTAAAAACTGGAACAAGAAAGCAAACGGAAGCAGTACAAGTTATACGAACAAGCAAAGTGTAAAGAATTTATCAAGTACACAAGGTGCAACAGTTAATCTCTATGCTCAGTGGACGCCGATAAGTTATACGGTTAAGTATAACGGAAACGGAAGTACAGGCGGCTCAACAGCTTCATCAACGCACACTTATGATACGGCAAAAGCACTGACTGCTAACGGATTTACCAAAACAGGGCATACTTTCAGTGGCTGGAATACAAAAGCAAACGGAAGCGGAACAAGTTACAGTAACAAACAATCAGTAAAGAATTTGACATCTACAAGTGGTGCAACAATCAATTTGTATGCTCAGTGGACACCGAATAAATATACTGTTTCATACAATGCTAACGGTGGCTCAGGTGCTCCCGGTAATCAAACAAAAACTTATGGTGTGGATTTGACCTTATCTTCAACTAAGCCGACAAGAACAGGATATACTTTCAGCAAGTGGAATACTAAGGCTGACGGATCGGGTACTAATTACAACGGCGGTGGTAAGTATACAGGTAACGCCAACTTGACATTGTATGCGGTTTGGACACCGAACAAGTACACTGTCACATACAATGCAAATGGTGGTTCAGGTGCTCCGAGTAATCAGACAAAGACTTACGGTGTTGACTTGACACTTTCTTCAACAAAACCAACACGCACAGGATATACTTTCAGTAAATGGAATACTAAAGCTGATGGAACGGGTACGAACTACAACAGTGGTGCAAAGTATACAGGTAACGCAAACTTAACATTGTATGCGGTTTGGACACCGAACACATATACAGTTTCATACAATGCAAATGGTGGCAGTGGTGCTCCCGGTAATCAAACAAAAACTTATGGTGTGGATTTGACTTTATCTTCAACAAAACCTACAAGAACAGGATATACATTCAGTAAGTGGAATACTAAGGCTGACGGATCGGGTACTAATTACAACAGCGGTTCTAAGTATACAGGTAACGCTAATTTAACTTTGTATGCACAATGGAATACTGCGAGAACTCTTTCACTTGAAGCTGTGATGCCAAACGCCGCATACAGAGAAAACACTGATGTTATCACGAGTTTCAATCTTGTAAATGGCGGAACAAAGAATTGTATACCAAGTGATAATGTTTCGGTTGTGTTTAAGGTGTACAAAGACAGCACGGTAATTAAAACTGTAACATTAAACAAGGTAGTTGTTCCTGCTAATGATAAGAATCTATTGTATTTTAAGTGGAAAGTGCCGACGAACATCGGCAGCAGTACGATATATGTAAGCGGTGAAATAGTCGAAAACGGTTCATCTTACGGACTTGTTAAGAAAAGTTATTCCACCTGCAAATATACCGTATCAGCCACACCTGATACACAATATGAAATATCTGCTCCAAGCGGATTTACAAGACCGTCTGTACCTGCTTCAAGCAACAGTACCAAAACATGGAGTGTATACACCTATGAAAGCGGTGCATTTAAAAAGACAAGCTATGGCATTGGATTTTCTTCTGACACACCTAAAATTGTTCCTGCTGCAAGTGCAAACGCAACGCAGAGCAGCGGTGTATGGACAATGAAATCCGGTTACGGTATAGAAATATCTTTAGCAAATGGAGTTAAAGCGGTCAGTGGATATACCATGCCGTCGGCAGATTCATACACTGTATCGCAATATGCAATTGCGAAGTTTCCCGAGTTCTCATATCTTTCTTCAGTGAACAAATACAGAACGCTTGAACTTGTATCGGATAAGTGGGTGTTCAGGTCTAACGGTTCATACGGCAGACTGCACTTTACTCCGCTATGGTATCCCGACGGTGCGTATACGGTTGCTGTTGAGCAAAGCGATATGTGGACGCCTGCGGGTATGATTACACGAAAAGTCAACACAAATTCGATTACCATTAAAGGCTCTGCTTATGATGATTGGTATATTTAATGTATAACCGGCGGTTAATGTTTTAACTGTCGGTTTAACTTTCCGGGCGGCTGAACGGCCGCCTTTTTCTTTTGGAGGACAAGTGAATGCAATATAAATACAGCAATGTTATTGCAATTAAACACGGAATAAACGCAGCTTTAATAGCTGAACATATTTTTTCTCAACTTTCTCAGTCGGCAGTAATACAAAACGATACTCGATGGATAAGAATAACGCAGAAACAGCTTACCGCAGTTTTCCCCTTTTTAGGTAAGACAGCGGTTAAAACAGCACTCAATAAACTTGTTAGTGATGGTATTTTAGTTAGAGAAAAATTTGTCGTCGCTTCTTCGATCATGCATATTTTTACTCAGTAACGCAATACGGTGGGAGGGTTATACAAAGTGACAAGGAATGTGACAGATAAATATATAATCAGCGAAAATCAAGTGAGCTTGCTGAAATACGGCGGCGGTGTTGAAGTGTATATCAACGGCTATCTCATTGAAACCTTTAATGAGGATTTTGATGATATAGAGCTTGTCAAAGAAGTGCTCAGAGGATATTACGGGTACGAATTTATTGAAGATATCGAGGAGGATAAAGAATGGAGCTGAATATTGAAATGCGTCCGTTTAAAGAAGCGGAAGAAAAATATACTTTTTTTCAAAGTCAGCAGCTATATATTCAAACCGGTTGTATCGGTTATTTGAGTGCTGAAATTAGTCAAAACGGAAACGAATTCTTTTCAAGTTGGGATGATCTTTGCGGTCATTGGAAAACAGACGCATTTAAAACGGAATTTGACAATGTTATCAATGCGCTGCGTTATGATGAAAAGGGCGAAGACTTTCTTAAAAATCGAAGCTCACTTGCGGCGAAATGCAGTCAAACACCTGAAAGCACTTTTAAAACAGAAAAGGATTGTTATGGCTTTCGCATAGATACCGAAAAATATGCTTACCTTTTAAGACTTAATCCAAATAAGGGCGAAACCAACCTCTACTGCTACTGTTATGTCAAAGACCTGCTTGACAGGCATATGAGAAAAGCCGAAAAAGGTATCCGCTTCATAACCCCTGATTACAAAGAGCTTTTCAGAATCAAAGACGGCGATAGAATAAGGGTCATCACCGATACAGGTGAAAAACTTAACCGTGAGTGCCGATATATTGACGATTACCATTTGGAAGTCGGCAACAATCTCTATCATATTTGCGAATTTGCCGAGAGAATGCATCAGGCGGGTAATACGGTCATACCATTGAGAAACTCACTTCCTAAAAGAAGTTATGCAACCTTACCGTCAACAGGTGAGCTTATCCTCATAACCAAAGGCGAAAAAGGTTACACAAGTGTAAACGATAAGCATAACAGCCGAGAGCAAAATCAAAAACTTGCTGACGGTCATAACAGCGAAATGTGTGTCAGCAAAGCACAGGCGGAAGCAATGCTTGCAGGCTCAATGTTCGGCTGGCATACAAAAGCTGCTGACCCTGCAAACTATGATGCTAACGGTACGCCTATCAGACAGCGTGTAAGGGAGCGAGGTGAGGCACGATGAAAAATATCGGGAACCATGAGAGATAAAAGATATTGGCATTGCGACTATGAACACTGCAAATACAGCAACGGACTTGTTTGTAACATATGCTGGAAACAGGTGTATGAAAATTTTAAGGCAGAAAGGAGCGATTGTAATGGCGAAAATACAAAACGAGATGCAGAAAAGAATGAAAATTCTTGAAAAAGTCATATCTCTCGGCTACAAGACTGAGGAAGATATTAAAAAACTGATGCCGAAAGACTTGCTAAAAGATGAAAGCTTGTCTTTTACAGACCTTTTGCTCATATATGACTTGCAGGAAAGCGTTAAGAATAACAGCTTGTTCTCATTTCTTTCAGACGGTGCAAGTGAGGTGGTCTGATGAATAAATTTCAGCAAATCACAGCGGTGTTTAACGAAGAAATCAGCACCGTTACGCAAAATCAAAACAATTGGACTTCATTTCTAAAAACAGCAGCAAACAATTACAAATACAATTTTGTCGAGCAGATTTTAATTCATGCTCAAAGACCTGACGCAACTGCCTGCGCTGAAATTGAAGTGTGGAATGAAAAGTTCGGCAGATGGGTAAATCGTGGTGCAAGAGGTATCGCTCTTTTTGACTATTCAGGCAGTTATCAAAAGCTTCGATATGTGTTTGATGTATCAGATACGAACTCCTTTTACGGTAATGAGGTTAAACTGTGGTCGGTTTCCAATAGCTATGAAGAGGAAGTGAAAGAAGCTCTATCAAATGCTTTCGGTGAAGCAGGAGAAGGCTCTCTTGCTGCGGTTATAGACGATACAGCAATAAATATGGCAGAGGATAACGCTGCTGATTACCTTGAAATGATAACCGATTTCAAACACGGCAGTTTTCTTGAAGAACTTGATAATTTAAATGTTGAAGCAGTTTTCAAGTCTGCACTTTCAAACAGCATCGGATATATGCTGATGACAAGGTGCGGTATTGATGCGGACGCCTTTTATGACAGTTCTGACTTTCGTGATGTCATGAATTTTAACACAAGTTCGCTTGCTATCTCATTAGGCACGGCAGTAAGTGAGATTGCCGAAATGGGACTTCGTGAGATTGAAAGCACAGTCAGAAATCTTCAAAAAAGTGAAAGAAAACCAAATCGCACATTCGACAAGTCAAAAGAAAATGAGTATGATGAAGGCACAAACACCGAAAGGAGCAATGACAATGGCACAGATAGCATACAGACAGGTGGGAGATTACCGGATCCCGAACATCACAATGCCGCAACAAGAGAACAAACCGCTCGGCAAATACGGAATGATGAGAAAGACATTTTTGCAGAACAACAAGAAAGTTCTTTTGAACATTCTGTTGACCAAGGGCGAACTGATGAACCATCTTTACGAGATCGACACACAGGCGAACGAGATGATGGAACAATTGACCAAACAGATGATGAAATCACAGAACATAACGGAACAACTCAAGGAAACGAACCCGATGAAATGGGTACAGATGATGAACAATATTCAGAACTCGGCACAGGAAACGGTGCTCAAAGATCTGATCTACAGCTAAGCGGTCATGATTTTGACGCCCGTGGAAACGGCATAGACTATTATCATCAGAACAAAGAGAAAAACGAGCTGATAAAAACTTATCTTGCTTCATACAAAGATGAAATCGCTGCATTTTTTGAAGTCCACAGTGACAAAGAAGAACGCAGCGATTTTGTTATGTCTTTCTTTGATTCCAAACCGTTTGAAATGACATTATCTAACGGTGTAAAAGCGGGTCTTGAAGCCTATGAAGACGCTATATATTTTTGGCGAACGGACAGAAATGATCCTTCGCATGAATGCTGGGAAAGATGGTTTCAAATCAGAGATTCCGTTTACGGCATGATACTTCTCGAACAGTGGACAGAGCCGCAGGCTCTACTATTGCCGAATGTTGACACACAGCTGAGTATTCTTGAAGCAAAGACAAAAAAGGATAAATCACATCTGCACTTACCCCAGGCTGCTATTGACTACATTTTGTGCCGAGGCAGCGGTGTCAGCGAAGGCAAAATGAGAATATATCGTCAGTTTGCCGAAAGCCTTTCCAAAGAGGATAATATCAGGTTTCTTAAAAAAGAATACGGTATTGGCGGCCATTCTGACGCAATACCCGGAACAGGCTATTGGGAAAATCACGATGCAAAAGGCATTGCAATTGAAGATTGGCACGGCGAGCCGAAAAGAAAGATATTGCTATCATGGCAGCAGGTAGAAAAACGCATAGCAGAACTGATTAAAATTGACCGCTATCTTAATTCAAAAGAAAAGGAAATGTATCCTCAGTGGCTTGAAAAACAAGAAGAACTCAGAATTAAAAGAGCCGAAGAAGCCGAACGCAGAAAGACACTTCATACTGCACCGCCTGAACCGAAAGAATACATGTACGAGTATCATCTCGGTGATACGGTATATATCGGTGCAGATGAATACACAATTACTTCTCTTTCTGATCCGGTCATATTAAACGATTCAAAGTTTCCGTTGTTCTCAACCGAAATGCCGAGAGCGGAGTTTGATTTAAAAGTTCAGGAAAACCCTGCAAACGATCATTTAAAAGTCGTTGTTACAAAAGAACCTGCAAAACAGGAAGATGATATTGTTAATGAACTTTTCAGTGAAGAACTCATAATTGAAAAGCAAATTTCCGACAATCCAATCTGGAACGAATATCAAAGTATTAAAGCTGAAAATCCCGACAGTATTGTTTTCTATCAGCTCGGTGATTTCTTTGAGATCATGGGTGAAGATGCAAATACTGTCGCAGAAGCTCTTGATGTAGTTTTGACTTCAAGAAAAGTGTCGGACAATGAAAAAATCCCCATGTGTGGTATACCGTCACACAGGCTTGAAACTTATCTCGGCATGATGAACGACAGAGGTTATGATGTCACTTTATCAACCTTTGAGAACGGCGAAAGAAAGAACAGGCTCATAGTTTCACAAAACAAGGAAGACCCTGTCGAATCACAGCCAATCGGCAGAATTAATTATCTGCATACCGATGGAAGTGTTCGTGAAAGCATTGAATATACAAGTGAGTACAAGCTGAAAAAGGACATTCAGGAAGAAAATTTTTACGGTGTACCTATGACGGTCACTTTGTATCGTGACAAAGGCGGTAAAGTTGTTCCGCACGAATATATATTGGATTGTGATCCGCCGCTTCAGGGCTTTGCAATCATTGACAGCCCATATATTTTACCGCCCGAAGAAGAAATTAACGATGATGATCTTATCGGGAAAGAAGTCACAATTGATGACCGCAAGTATGTTATTGAAAGTGTTGGAAAAATCAGCGGCGATGTTTCCATGCGTGATGTCACTTTTCAAAACGGCACAGGTTTTCCGATAAACCGAGTTGAAAAGATTGAATATGTAAAAACATTGATAGACAAACAAGAAATCAAACCTACTTGGAAACAACAACCGAAGCAGACTTCGCAATCTACCATACCCGAAAGCGAAAAACACAATTACAAAATTACCGATGATAATTTAGGTATCGGCGGTGCAAAGGAAAAGTTCAGAAACAATATGGCAGCAATAAATCTACTCCATGAGCTTGAATTTGAAAACCGATTGGCAACACCGGAAGAACAAGAAATACTTGCACGATATGTAGGCTTTGGCGGTCTTGCAGATGCTTTTGATGAAACTAAAAAGAATTGGGGAAATGAGTTTACCGAATTGTATACAGTATTATCGCCGGAAGAATATTCCGACGCAAGGGAAAGTACCTTGACAGCCTTCTATACACCTCCGGTTGTCATCAATGCAATGTATCAGGCACTTTCAAATATGGGATTTACTAACGGTAATATTTTAGAACCGTCCTGCGGCGTCGGAAACTTTATGGGACTTTTACCTGACAGCATGAAAGACAGTAAGTTCTACGGTGTTGAGCTTGACAGCGTATCGGGTAGAATTGCAAAACAGCTTTACCAAAAGGCTAACATAGCAGTGCAGGGATATGAAAAAACAGCACTTCCCGACAGCTTCTTTGATGTTGCAATCGGCAATGTGCCTTTTGGTCAGTTCAAAGTTTTGGATAAAAAGTACGACAAAAACAACTGGTTGATTCATGACTATTTCTTCGGCAAGACTTTAGATAAAGTCAGACCCGGCGGCCTGATTGCTTTCATCACTTCATCGGGAACTATGGACAAGAAAAATCCTGCGGTCAGAAAATATATCGCTCAGAGGGCAGAACTTTTAGGAGCAATACGCCTGCCAAATAACACTTTCAAAGCCAATGCAGGCACTGAGGTTACAAGCGACATTCTATTTCTTCAAAAGCGTGATACCCTCACAGCAGAAGAACCGTCATGGGTACATCTCGGCATAGATTCTAACGGTCACGAAATGAACCAATATTTCATTGACAATCCTGATATGGTGCTTGGCGAAATGGTTATGGAAAGCTCACAGTACGGTCAGTCTTTGACTTGCAAGCCGTATGAAAACAGAGAGCTTTCTGATTTACTTTCCGAAGCCATACAGAATATCCATGCTGAATTTACAGAGTATGATCTATCTGAAATCGGCGAAGATGAAAACTTAGAATCTATCCCTGCCGACCCGAATGTCAAAAATTTCGGCTATACAATCGTTGACGGCAAAGTGTACTATCGTGAAAACAGCAGAATGAATCTGGTTAATATGTCTGTCACTGCAATGAATCGCATTAAAGGCATGATTGAAATTCGTGACTGTGTTCGTACCCTTATTGAACTCCAAACAGAAGATTATTCCGACAATGCAATCAAGGCCGAACAGGAAAAGTTAAATACTCTTTATGATAACTTCACTAAAAAGTATGGTCTTATTAATTCCCGTGCCAATAACTTCGCCTTTTCTGCTGACAGTTCATATTATCTTTTATGCTCACTTGAAGTCATAGGCGAAAACGGTGAACTCAAACGCAAGGCAGATATGTTCACAAAGCGCACCATCAAACCGAATATTAAAGTCACATCTGTTGCAACTGCAAGCGAGGCTTTAGCCGTATCTATCGGTGAAAAAGCTTGTGTGGATATGGACTTTATGCAAGAGCTTACAGGTAAGACAGAGTCGGAAATATTTGAAGATTTAAAAGGCGTTATCTTCTTAAATCCTGAGCCTGACGGTAAGTACAACGAATATCTGACTGCTGACGAATACCTTTCAGGTAATGTGCGAAAAAAACTTGAAATCGCAAAACGAAGTGCAGAACTTTATCCTGAAGATTACAGCATCAATGTTGAAATGCTTGAAAAGGTACAGCCTGAAGAATTAAATGCAAGCGAAATATCCGTTCGCTTGGGAGCAACATGGCTGCCTGAAAGCGATGTGCAGGACTTTATCTTTGAAACCTTGCAAACGCCGAGATACGCACAGTGGAACATTAAGGTGCATTATTCAAAGTACACAGCCGAATGGAATATTGAAAACAAGAGCTATGACCGTACCAATGTTATGGCAAACAGTACCTACGGCACAGACAGAATCAACGCATACAAAATCATTGAAGAAACGCTGAATCTCAAAGATGTTCGCATCTTTGACTATGTTGAAGATGAGTATGGAAACAAGAAGCCTGTACTTAACAAAAAAGAAACAGCTATTGCACAAGGTAAACAGGAACTCATAAAGCAGGCATTTCAGGACTGGATATGGCAAAATCCCGAACGCAGGCAAAGGCTTGAGAAAAAGTACAATGAGCTTTTCAATTCAGAACGGTCGAGAGAGTATGACGGAAGTCACATTAAATTCAGCGGCATGAATCTTGAAATAACCTTGCGACCTCATCAGATTAATGCAGTTGCCCGTATTATGTACGGCGGTAATACGCTTCTTGCACACGTAGTTGGAGCTGGTAAGACTTTTGAAATTGTAGCCGCTGCACAGGAGAGCAAACGGCTTGGACTTTGCAATAAATCCCTTATCGTTGTACCTAATCATTTAACAGAGCAATGGGCAAGTGAATATTTACAGCTTTATCCCAGTGCAAATATCCTTGTTGCTACCAAGAAAGATTTTGAAACAAAGAACCGCAAAAAGTTTTGTGCAAGAATAGCTACAGGTGATTATGACGCAGTTATCATTGGTCACTCACAGTTTGAAAAGATACCGCTTTCAGTTGAAAGGCAGCAGTTAATGCTACAGCAGCAGATTGAAGAAATCACCGAGGGCATATCCGAAATGAAGTCAAAACGAGGAGAAAGATTTACCGTTAAACAGCTTGAAAAGACAAAGAAGAACTTACAGGCAAAGCTTGATAAACTCAACGATCAGTCGAGGAAAGATAATGTCATAACCTTTGAAGAATTAGGTATTGACAGGTTATTTGTAGACGAAGCTCATAATTTTAAGAACTTGTTTTTAGTAACAAAAATGCGTAATGTCGGCGGTATAGCGCAGACCGAAGCACAAAAGTCAAGTGACCTGTATATGAAGTGCCGTTATCTTGATGAAGTGACTAACAGCAAAGGTGTAATATTTGCAACAGGTACTCCCGTATCAAACAGTATGGTTGAGCTTTACACGATGCAAAGATATTTGCAATATGAAACGCTCAAAGACAAAAACTTACAGCACTTTGATTCATGGGCTTCCACTTTCGGTGAAACTGTAACGGCAATAGAGCTTGCACCGGAAGGCACAGGGTATCGATCAAAGACACGCTTTGCCAAGTTCTACAATCTTCCTGAGCTTATGATGATGTTCAGGCAGGTAGCCGATATACAGACAGCGGATATGCTAAAACTTCCTGTTCCCGATGTTATGCGGAAAACTGTTACTATTACACCGTCTGATATGCAAAAAGAACTTGTAGCTGCCCTTTCTGAACGAGCTGAGAGAGTGAGAAACAAAATGGTTGACAGTAGCGTTGACAACATGCTTCTCATAACCAATGACGGCAGAAAGTTAGCGCTTGACCAAAGGCTTTCAAATGCAATGTTGCCTGATGATCCAAACGGTAAGGTTGCCACTTGTGCGGATAATGTCTATGAAATATGGGAAAGGACAACACCTCAAAAGTTGGCACAGCTTGTTTTCTGCGACTTATCCACACCGCATAATGACGGAAAGTTTAATGTTTATGATGATATGAGAACTAAGCTAATTGCTAAAGGCATACCCGAAAAAGAGATTGCTTTTATCCATTCGGCAGATACCGAAACAAAGAAAAAAGACCTTTTCGCAAAGGTGCGGTCGGGTCAAGTTCGTATTTTAATTGGCTCAACTTTTAAGATGGGCGCCGGGACTAATGTTCAAAAAAGGCTTATTGCAGAGCATCATCTTGACTGTCCTTGGAGACCCGCTGATCTGGAACAGCGTGAAGGGCGAATTATTCGTCAAGGAAATGAAAATCCGACTGTTGAGATATATACCTACATTACCAAAGAAACATTTGACGCCTACTTGTATCAATTAGTAGAAAACAAGCAAAAGTTTATCGGTCAGATTATGACATCAAAATCGCCTGTTC
>JAMPDR010000047.1 GCA_023665555.1 Ruminococcus sp. | reverse complement strand
CACCCGATGATACCGCATTTTGTGAACCCTCGGTCGGTGTTGCATCAATGGTGATTGCTCCGCCTTCCTGCGGTATTGCATCGACAAGTGCCGCCATATCGCTGAGCATTGCTGTACTCGGTACATTCACACCTTTGCCTTGAATAGCTTGTGAGATATCACTTTTGGCATTTTTGATTTTTTCGATTTCATCTGAAATACTCATTGCACGTCACCTCTTAAATAGCTGCAAGTGCATTTTCAATGTCATCAGTAAGGCTGACTGTACCGCCTGTTGTGTGTCCTGCAGGGATTACAACACTTGTAATTGTCAAACCGTCAATTGTTTTGTTCATTGCTCCGTTTCTCGGTATCGAACCCGTAACTTTTTCGCCGTTTGCAAAAGCCGTTGCATCTGCAAGGATATCCGTAGCTGTTGCCGTTGCGTCTGTTGTGTCAACATATTCATCAGGAATCGCACCGACTGAAACGCTTGACAACAACTTACCTGTTGCAGGAGTTACTGTCTGTGCTGATTTTGTTGGTGTAACAGATTTTGTTTCCGTCTGAATTGACACTGTACCTTTACCGTCATGATACCCCTTAGGAATTGTATAGCTTGTCTTTGATGCATCAAGGCTCTGTATAACCGCGCCGTTATTCGGCATTGTGCCGGCTATAACCTTACCGGTGTTATCAACTGTGATTTTGTTTGCCAAAACGTCAGCCGCTGCAACTGTAACAGACGAAACGTCTTTATACTGACTCGGAATCCCCTTAACAGTAACAGCCGACAAACCGTAATATCCATCAGCAGGAGTAACGGTCTGTTGTTCTTCTGTGGGAGTTACTGCGTCGGGTGTTTGCAGTTGATAATTGCCGCCGCCTGCCACACCGACAACCACACCCGAACCGTTGTGATAGCCTTTAGGGATGGAATATGATTCACCCTCTCTGACCTGTGCATTGACAGCACCTCGGTTTAAGATACCGCTGATTGCAATTGCAAGGTCGGCAAGCTGTGCGACTGAATCGGCGAGTCCGAGTTCAATCAATTTTGTTCGTATGGTGTTTCGTGATTCGCTGAGTTTTAAAATCTGTTCTGAAATACTCATAATGCTATTTCCTTTCTTAAATTGTGCCCAACAAGGCACTGATATTTCCTATTTCCATGAATGCCATTGCGGATGATATAGGTCTTGTATTGTCTGCTTCAATCTGTTTCGCGATATCAACTGACACTGTACCGACTTTATCAACAAGCAAGCCGTCACCGATTTTAACAATGCCGAGGGTGCTTTTTGTCGCAATCGGCAAATCATCGGGAGATATATGATTTTCTTTCAGATATTCCCCAATCAGCCGCTTCATCTCTTCCTCGTCAATGCCTTTCATTTGCAGGTCATTAACAAGTTTAATCAGCTGTTCCACCTGTGACGGCGGCGGGGTTTCCGTTTCAATGCCGGGTTGGTCGATGATTGAGCCTTTCACAATGATATAAACAGGTGTTGAAGCAAATCCGTCAGATGTGATACCGACTGAAAATGAGCCTTGCTTCAACAGCCACAATGGAATATTCACTGTGGCGGTGTCATTAATAATAACAGATTCTTCTTTCCCATCTCTGACAAATACTGCAAACATCGCCTTGCGTATTTCATCAATTTGAAAATGAATAAAATAATCCTTGTTATCTCCGACCACCGTTATTTTTTTAGGTTTATCTCGGCTGAATTTTAACTTTTTGCCATTCAGCACCAAATCAATTGTCTGCATTTTTTCTTACTCCGTTTCAAATTCAACAAAAGCTTCAGTCGCAAGAACAACCGAAGCTTCTATATCAATATTGCTTTGTACATGAACCCTTTCAGCGTCTATCTCAAATTCTACGCTAAGAAGCTGCTCGAAATGTGATGAAAATTCCAATTGATTTTCTTCCTCAATCATATAGCCGCCTATTTCATCAGGTTTGCCGTACTTTTCAAACAATTCTTTTTGCTTCTCATTAAACACTTCAAGTTCACCGTTGAGTTTTTTAATCATCCTCGCAAGGCTAACTGCTTCTTTCATCGGAAGTGGCTTATCTGATAGTTTGCCGAGTGCTTCTCTTGCTGATAAAATTTGATTGTAAGTTACTTTCATGTTGTCATGTCCTTTCTGATTTTAATAAACTAATTTCAGCTTTTAGTACTGCAATTTCTTTAAGGCATTTTTGTATCATGTGGGTATTCAATGAAACTAATTCAGAGTATCTGATAGACAGTGTGTAATCAGGCTTGCCATCATATTCGCACTCTGTTGCAACATAAGCCGCAACTTCTTGTGTTGTCAGACCCGAAATCTCAATCGCCGTCTTTAACTGCTGTGCAATGAATCCAAAATGAAATCTGTCACTCGTGCCATCGTTATATTTAAATGTTTTCGGCTGTAAGTTTTCAAACAGAATTTCATGCTTTTCAGTAAAATCAGCAATTGTATTTTTCAAACGCTCATCCGATGTTACCGTTGCACCCGATGAAAATTTTACAGATGAACCCCAAAGATACGTTGGCGCAGCAGCAATACCCAAATGAAAACCATCAAGTTTTGAACCGCTTGTCATGGTAACCGAGCCACAATTGATACCTTGATGAAATTCACTTTTATAATAAAATCTGTGTGTACCATATGTATCTATATTATCAGAAATGGTTAAGCCGTTAATCACAGCTGCATCTAATATTGAGCCGCCCAATACTGCACCGCTTGCATACAATGCGCCATCTTTCGTAACACCAAACTTTGAGCCTGAAACAAATGTCCAACCATCTATATTGGCTGAGCCCGCTATCTTCTTTTTGCCGGTAGTTCCGGCAGGACAGATTATGATTGCGCCGTCAGTTCCCCATGTTCCTTCTGCTGTGCGTAAATACGTTTCTTTTATTTCAAAGCCGCCTATTGTTCCGCCGCACGCTGTGATCGTTCCTGCTATATCCGCATTTTGGGCATACAATTTACCACTGTTATTCACATAGAAAACATCGTTTTTATTCTTGTCTTTCACATAAAACGCAATGTGTGTATTGCCTGTTGAACCCTTTATACCGATTTCGTGACCGTCTGCGGTTGTTGTATAAATCAACGTATCAGACGGAAAGCATGTACTGTTGCCGATATTCCAACCTGCTATTTTTCCGCTTGTTGCTGTGATAGTCCCTGCAATATCAGCATTTTTGGCTTCTATCTTTCCGTTGCGCCTTATGCGGAATATATCAGTACCTGTTGAATCATAACATCGGAATATTCTCGAATCATCGGCAGTATTGTTATAATTGCAAATTTCTACAGTATAATTACTTGATGATGTTGATTTTATTCCGTTTGCATCAATTATCCAACGTCCGATATTTCCCTGTGATGCGTAAATTGTTCCATATACAACAGCGTTTGAAGCCTGCAAGAGTCCGTCAGATGAAATTTTGATACCCGTTGAGCCATCTTTAACCGTTCCGATTGTACCGTCTTTTTTTACATAAACAGTCAAATCGGGAGTTCCGCTCACATTATCATATGGCACTTTTACACCTTTTCCGAGAGTCAGGCTTGTTGCTGTGATTTCTCCCTCGATAATGGCTTTTTTAGCATATAATGTTCCGTTGTTCTTCACATAAAATAAATCTGTTCCGGCTGAATCCTTCACGTAAAAAGCAACATGACCGCTATGGTCTGAACCTTTGATTCCGACTTTGTAACCATCTGTTGTTTCGGTGTATAGCGCATCGTAACCGTCAACTTTCCCGATTTTCCAACCACCGATTGTGGCATTTAGCGCTGACAAATCTGTTACATTTATCATATCGGCCGTAATTTTATGCGCTGATATAGCTTTCATAACCATGCTTGATGCTGTTGTATCGACTCCATCAGACCAAACAGGACTGCCGTTATTCCAACCGTTAGCTGTCCACGCAAAGCCTTTTGAATTGAACGTTGCAATGTATACAGAATCTTCAAGCTGTGGCTTATCGTGCATATATGTACGGATTGCGCCGCTTTCATCAGCTATTTCTGTTCTATACAGACCAAATCCACCGGCAATTACACCCGATAAATCAGAAGATGCCTGTGCATACTTGCTTATATCCTTTGATTTTTTTAAGGTGATATCAATCTTCTGTTCAAGACTGACTCCCTCATCATCACCGAAGTCAAAGACTTCTATTTCATTCATCAAACCGCCGTCATACTGCATTTTCAAAGACATGATCGGGATATTGTAAGTTTTGCCCTCAAGCGTCAGAGGTATAACATCACCGACTTCAAGCCGAGGATCACCTAAAAGCTGATTAATGTTACCTGCACGGAACAAGTGAACAGAACTTGAAGCCAAGCCAAAATCTTTATTGTATAAATCATTCAGCCTGCTTTGTATCATTATAGGGCAAACAAATGTCATACCCTGCGCTGATGCCGTACCTGCTGATAACATGTTTTCGTCATCCAACAAAGCCGTTAGGGATTGAATTTGTGAATCGAATTCATCAAGTTCCGGTGTTTCAATACGGTCATCGTTAAGCAATTCATAGTCTGAATAATCAGTATACTTTCTTGCTTCAAAAGCGCCGTTTCGGTTGACAATACAATTTCTTCCTGCATATGCACAAAGATAAGATAAGGCATCTTTCAATGAATATCCACTTAAAACTGACGGATTGATTTTTGTTGTATCTGCGAAAACTACCGGATTAGTTTTGGTGAATCCGTCTTTCACAGCATCATCTTCAATCTGTGTGCAAATATCCTTAAACACACTCGAAATAAGCTGCTGACCGCTTATTGTCGGCACATACAGCTTATCTTTTATGAAATTCATCTTATCATATGCTGTGATACTGTATATGCCGTCTTTCAACGTTGATTCGGTGATTTTGAACTCGCCCAAACATATGTAATCATTCATACCGGCAATTGAAATAAACACCTTGAACACCTGATTTTTGAGTGATGATGCCGAAGATGTCAAGTCAACTGCTTCGCATTTGAAAATTGCAGACGGTGTACATCCTAGAGTACATTTTTGCGGTGAAATGTATGAAGTATAGGAAAATGAAAGCAAACCGTCATATTCGGCCGAACCAAAACGCAACTTTGCTTCAAATGTGCGGCTTTCTCCTGCGATTGCATCACCACTAATAAGCGTTTTGCCGTCTATATTTGTTGTAATCATCAAATCACCTCACTGTTCAACCAAGTTTAACGTCACATCTGAATACCAAATTGTACCGTTACGATAAACATCTCTTTTATATACCATACTGTCAGCATAGAAGATTTTTGTCCTTTCCCGACCTCGTTGGTCAACATATGTAACAGGAAAAAAAGGCTTAGATTCATTGCTGGCGATTTCATCAATCGGGGTCAGATCCTCTTGTTTCATTTTAGACCATGACATATCAAGCGTGGTTTTCAATCCTTTAATATCACCGACCATTTTTGCCGAAGCCGTTCTTTTAGTATTTGTTGACCATACCTTTTGTACTCCTACTTCTGCACCGCCCATATCGGGCATCGGCGGTACGTGACCGTCTATATTTAAAACTTTACTATACGACAAGCGGATTCACCCCCATTGACTTTTTTGCTTGCTTATTATGTTTAACAACATTTCTATACACAACGTCACCGTCAAGAATACAGTAAACTTCTATCGGCTGATTCGAGTCACCCCTTGCAGACATTACTTCTTCCATTGCTTTTTTTATTTCACTTCTTGGTGAAACAATTTCCGGCTCACGTCTGTTATCACCGAGAACGGCAAGAAATTCACCGTAATTTGCAGGAACGACCGTACCGGTTGCAAGATACGGAATTTGAGGAGGAACAATTTCGGCAAAATTAAAACCTATATGATATCCGCCTGCCCATTCCGGCAAATCAACGCTGATTGAATTAATTGCACGTATCAAAATGTTGATACCCGAACAAACTGCATTAATCATCTGATTTATGAAACCGATAATACCGTTTATAGGTTGCTTTGCTAATGCGATTAAAGCATCGAAAATACCGCCGAATATGTTCTTAATACCAGTCCACGCTTTTTCCCAATCCAAAGTGAAAACACCGACAACAAACTGAATAATGCCTTTAAGTGTGGTCACAATTCCGTTAACAAAATCAATTATGCCTGAAATTGACTTGCCTACCATTTCAACTATACCTTGAAAAAATGCCGAAAGTGGAGGTCCGAATTTATCTATAAACCAGCTTAACACAGGCTGTATGAACTGGTTATATATTCTCAATGCTCCGTCAATCAGTTCACCGATAAAATCAAGAATATTATCAACCAATGGTTTTAGGTGATTGTCCCAAATGTCTTTTGCAACTTCTATAACCTTATCAACAAGCGGTTTTAGAAACTTTTCCCACAATTCAAGAAACAGTTCCTTTGTTTTAGTTAAGGCTTTACGTATCTGCTCAAAAATCGGTGCGCCCCAATTTTGCCATGCAGTGTAAAGGCTGTCAACGCAATCTTCCCAAATATGAACAAGGAGTTCTATAACAGGTTTTATGCCCTCAGTCCAAAATGTATCGAAAATTTCTTTTATACTGTCAAAAAGCGCTCCGAATGTTTTGATTACTTCGGTTGCAAACTGTGTGAGCATCGGAAGTGCAGATTCAATGAAATTGTTTATAATCGGAAAAACTGCAACATTCCAAATGTCAGCAAATACCATATTGAATGTATCGAATAGTCCGATAAGTATGTTTCCGCATGTTCCTATAAAGGTCTGCAAAAACCGCGTGAAGTCATTGTTAAAATAATCTTTCAGCGGTTCGGCAAGCGTTTTTATGTCAGAGAATATCTTTTCAAATGTTACCGTAAGTTCGGAAAATTCATTTTCCAAGCCATGAAATGTGCCTGTAAATATACTTGAAAAGTTTTTGTCATACCATTTTTTGAAACCGTTCAGTTTATTTTTCAATTTACTGACAAATTTATCGAATTGACTTTCAGCTTTTGATGTATCTGCATCAACGCTTAATTTGTATGCAGAAGCATCAGCAAGACCTAGTAGCTTATCACTGATATCCTTATCATCTGAACTGTCACCTTGCAACTTATTGATTTTATCGAAAGATTGCAGATTATCCTTGTTCGCCTTGCCTGTCTTTTTGGTTTCTTCCGTTAAATCTTTTTGATTGTCAACGCTTTCGGAAATTGCGTTTCCTGTATTTTTCGCTTCCTCAGTCTGCCAGCCAAACACTTCGGAAAGTGCCTTAAATGCACTGTTAGCAAATTCAATAAGCTGACTCATTGCCTGATTAAGCAACCGCACCGCAGGCAAAACAGTTTGTATCAGTGCAGAGCCTATCACACCCGAAAACTCTTTCCATTTTTCGGAAAGCATTCGTGTTTGGTTCGCCCAACTGTCAGAAGTTTTTGCAAAGTCACCCTGTGCAAGTGCTGTCTGCTTCATGACATAGGCATAACGAAGCGAAACTTTTTCAGCCTGCGACATATCACTGTATGCTTTAGTGATTCCCTTACTCAGTGCAAATGCTTCAAGGTTTGCTTCGGTCATTACAATGCCGAACCGCTTAAGTGTTTCTGTTTCACCTGTAAAAACCGACTTTAACGCAGTGCTTGCAACATCTTGTTCAACGTTATAGAACGATGCCATATCAGCTGACAAACCTGTTAAAGCAACTGCCATATCAGATGCACTTTCATCAGCAATATCCATACCTTTAGCCATTGCCATAAAGGTTGAACCTGTTTGCTTTGCTGACAACCTTGATATGCCGAATGTTTCAATCGCCTTATCAGCGAATTGCTCCATTTTATATGACATATCGCCGAAAGCTGTATCAACAACATTCTGCACTTCCTGCAAATCAGACGCAATTTCTATTGATTGCTTTCCGAAAGATACAAGTTGTTTCACTGAAAAAGCAGCAGAAACAGCAAGACCGACCTTGCCAAGCATTGATTTCATGCCGCCGAGTCCTGATGTGATGCTCTTTGTTCCGCCGTTAAATCCTTTTGTATCAATTTTTGTGTTAAAATTTAAATAACCGTCAACCGTCATGCGTACCATTCCCCTTTCATACGGTTAAACCGTCTGCGGGTACGCTTGGTACGCTGTGCAGATTAATTATTCATTTCTATATTCATTTACCGTTTTACACTTGCGGCAAACGATTCTTATAACACCGCTGAAAAAGCCCTCAAAAAGGATTCTTCCGCAATGTTTGCAACAATATTTTTTCATGTCAATTCATCAAGCACCTGTTTTAATTCTTCTTCCGCTTCTTCATCCTCGGCAGTTTTGATAACAACAAGATTCTTATTTTTTCTGTAAAATTCCTGTTCCCATTTTTCAAGCTGTTTTCCTCTCGCTATTTTCTGCCGTATATTCATAACCGTTGAAAAAAGCCCCTCGCCTATTTCACCAAATAAGCCGAGAAACGTCCACCAGTGCAGATATTCACATGACCTGATTTCAAAGCCGGCATTTTTGTTAAGTGCTGGAAACATAATGTTTTCGTCCTGTTTCCAATCGAGCATCTTAACTTTTTCCGGCTCTGTTTGCGGCATATCACCGCCGCCAACAAACCAATATGCTTTTTCACAAGCCTCCTGTAAATGTTCCTGCGGCATTGAAAGAAAATCAGGATAAAGACATTTCATGCATACATAAGCCTTATCCCGATCGCTCAGTTCGTTATCGTCAAATGCTTCATAAATTCTCAAAATAATACGAAAATCACTTCTTATCGGGTACTGTGTACCGCATATATCAAGTGACGTGGGTAAACAGCCTATCATTACGCAAGTGATTGAAGGTAAGCTATTTGCTTATCATTGAGCGAAGCCAGTGAAACAGCCTGTTTCTTTTTCGGAATAGGTTCATCAAAAGTCGTGTATGCTTCAACCTTTTTTGAAACTCCGGGCTTTAGATTCTTTGAAAATTTCTTGATATCTTCCATAACTAAAGGCAGAAATGCATTGAGGAATCCGACACAAAGAATTTCGTTATCTTCGGTTGGTGAAAGACAGTTCATACTGCCAAACACGCGTTCGGATATATCAGTGTTAAACGCATAATCAAGCATTTTCTTTATGCGCTCGTCATATTCTGCCATCTGTTCAACGGTCGGAGTTCCGATTGCTTTAAATTCCGCTTGAATCGCGTCCAATTCAGCTTGACATTCACCAATACGCTTCGGAAGATTAACATCGTTAATGTTCACCGAAACAGCGTTATTTTCATCTCCGTTGATTGCATATTGTTTTACACCTGTGTTGAAATTAATTGATTTCATAATTGTAACTCCTTAAAATTGCCCTCACGCGCAATGCAAGAGGGCATTTGTTTTATTTACTTGCAGTTGTTGTAATTGTCGGTACTTTGTCTGTGATTGTAACCGATACTTTTCTTCTGTTGCCGCAAAACGCAACATTATACGGAATGCGAACACCGCCCTGTGCACCGCCGTAGTTTGACGGCTTAATAATGACATCTTCAATCCAAGCATCAAACGGCGCCGATGTCCTATCAACGAGAACTTCAAGCAATCTAGTTTTGCAATCATCACCCGTCAGACGATTCATTGTAATATCTTTGATTTTCTCATAAAATGCACCGTCAGACGGATCGGCATAATATGTATCAATATCCATTGACGGCTCATAGCCTTCATCATTAACGTTGGTTTCATCCAAGATATTCTTAACTGTGGTTGTGCTGGGATTGAGATTAACACTTAAATCCTCAACGTCTTTGCCGATAAGATACCATTCATACGTTGCCGATTCAGTGTTGTACAAAGTGTCAAGATAATGAAGCAATGCGCTTCTTTTAAGTTTTTTTACTGCTTTTTCAGCCATACTTATCTACCTCCTGTTAAGTATACAGTTTATATTCTGCGGTAATTTGAAGCTGATACCGCACAGCATTTGCAAAGTTTCCGTTCGGTATTTCAAATAGCATACCATTGGCACAGGTGATTTTTGTCAATTCACCCGTCAGCATTTCACCGTCAATCTCTGCGGTCACTTCCTGTCCGTCTGCCTGTTTTTCAAGCCATTGCTGTAATTCCAGCAACACTCCGCTGTTGCTCAGACGATCAAAATCATTAAGTGACTGATAGACAGCATAAAGAACAAATGTATGCTGTCGCTTTTGATTACCGAGTATATCTTCGGATATGAGCGTGTCACCTGTTGGCGAAAGACCGTAGCTTTCTGCTTCACTGTCTGTAAAATCAACATGTACAGCATCACATACCTGCGATATTTTAGGAAACTGCGATACAATATTTCGTATCGTTTCGATTATGTTCATTCGGGTGTACCTCCTGCATATTTTGCCGCACCTCGTTTGATAGCTTCGAGTTTATCCGCTTTCATGCGTTCAAACCAAAATGCACCTGCTAACGGGTGACGCATTGTAGTATAGTTAAGTGGTATATCAGTCAGAACCTTGCTTTCGCCATGTGAAAATGGAGAGCCTGTTAAACTTGATACCATCAGTTTTCCATAATACTGAAAACGTGCATACGAACTCAAATATATAAGTTCACCGCTGCCGATTTTTGTACCAAGTGTTACAGACTTATACAGAATGTCATTGAGCGCAGGTGTGTACGGCACCATTAAGCGTATACACTCACTGTCCACAAACTTCTGAGCGTTGTCTATTCTGAGCGATCTATCTCTGCCGAAAGTCTGACTCCACGCAAGATCGACTTCTGCTTTCATCTGCTTTATTTTCACGTCTTTCGGCTGATTTATTTCGTTTGCCATGTTAATCACCTTTCATAAAATAAAAAACACCCCCAACGGAGTGTTGACAAAATATAAAATCATGCTATAATATAAATACAAGAGGGTACTGCGATAAGCGGTTACTCCCGAATTTTGGGTATTAAATAACACCGTAACTTGGGGAAGTTTGGCGGTGTTATTTAATTTATGCTTGAGTTCCGACTTTTTTTCAAGTCATTACTTATTGCTGAAAATTAAGTAACAAAGAGTGATAATGTTAACAATCATCACAGTGAACGCAATGAGCAATTCAAATGTAACCATTGTTTATCACCTCCCACCAGTGGGAGAAACCGCCTACCGTTATACAGTACACCTCAGGGCAGTCTTTCGACTGCTCTATTATTATATCATAAATACTTATTTTGTCAAATTTTATCTATTTCGCTGATATTTCAAAATGCGGCAGTGAACCGAAGAAACAATCATCAATGCTTGTCACTGTCACAAAGCGGTGCAAACGACAAAACTCCTTCATGCTTTCCGACACTGTTTGCGGTGATGTGTTGTCAAATTGAAAACAGCAATCACCTTTGACAAGCATATCCTTAGTCAGATTTTCAGGCAAGGCTCGGTCTGAATAGATATACACAGTTGTACTGTCTGCACTTTGCAAACCGCTTTTTAACACATTTCCTGCCTTATTTTCTCGCCAATATACACCCGGAATGAAAAATCGGTCATAGCCTTGCGTCACCTTGTTATATCGGTAAAGTGTACAATCAGCATTTTTCAACATGGTTTCACCCCACAAAAAAGCAAGCCTGTGTTTGCAAGCCATTTATATATGCATGAATTGATTTTTGCCGTCAGTTGCTGTTCAGCTTTTTCGCTTCCCTCATATGACTTAGACCATCCACCTACACTTTCAGATAAAATCCCTCCTGTTTCAGCCTGTCTTTTATCTTCTGTAAACAGCAATTCGGCAATTTCACAACAGCACATTTTGACTTCTTCGGGAATTTTTTTACCGCGAGCAATGTTATCAAAAATGTAACCCTTGATTTTCATTGTTGCCTGCAAGGCATAATAATCAAAACAGGCTGCATCAACAACAGCCTGCTTCGAGCAAAGATATTTATTCATATAAAAGCTGCCGTCTGCAAATGGAATCATGACATCACAACCTCATTACGCTTTTGCGGCAGGCTTTGCATGCAAATAGATACCTGCTCTTTTGTTTTCGTATGCACCGGCAATACCAACCATACGATATCCGAATTTATATGCATCTGCATCCTGATTGTTTTCAGGGGTGATTACCTTTGTGTCGCTGTGCTTGGTGTACTGAATAACAGCAGGCTTATGAATAACCATGAAGTTGATTCCCTGCGCATTAGCGGCAGGCTTAAAGCCGCCTTTTTCCTTGCCCGAACTTTTGCCGTCATACTGCTCAATCGCAGTATAGAAACGTGACTGCGGAACTTCCTTGATTTTTGAGAAGCACTTAAGTACCTCACGTGACTTCGTTGTGTCCATATCCTGGACAAGGCCAAGGAGTGTCGGTGTAATATAAAGATAGCGTTCCTCTGCCGGAACTTCATCTTCATTCATCTTTGTAATTGCTGCTCTCAAAGCATTAATAACATTTTCGCCTGTTGCAAGTTCAGCAGCTGCCGCCTTTGAAATATTTTCAATACTTGCATATTTCGCAAGACGGAAAGCATCAAGTTCGGGAACAACTTTTGTTCTGATGAACTCGCCAGAAAGTCTGCCGAAAGCGACTCCTGCAGTTTCCAGGTTATCCATTGAGTCAACAGTAAACATTCTGCCGCGGTCGAAGTTACATTTCACGGTTTCGTTTGTGAGTGTCACATCACCATTAACATACCCGCTGTTTCTTGAATAATCTGCAAGACCATCCATTGACATCATCGGAATGATAAGTTCGTTTGCGTTTGCGCCCTGTCTTGCGAGGTCTGATGCACCGTCAAGGTCACTTGTGAGTGATGCAAGTTTATATACCTCATCAAGCAAGGCTGTGTACTGTTTAAAAAGTGCGATTGCATTTGGCATTTGTTTTTACCTCCATGTAATTTTAATTATTTGTTGGATTGCTTAATCCCATTGCCGCCCTGATGCTTGCAAGCGGATTCGATGTCGGCGGTGTGCCGCCTGTGGGTGCAACAGGATTATTGATTGGCTCGGATGAGCCGAAAAGGAAATCGTTTTCCTCTTTGCATGAATCAATCGCCGCTTGCAAGTCGGTGTCCTGATTCTGACTCTTTTTGAGAGTTTCAACGTCAAGCAGTGCTTTAACGGCTTTCACGTTTTTTGCACCTGCTTTTGAAAGCAATCCGTCAAGTTTGCCGTTAAACTCCATATCGGCAATTTTTGCATTGTATTCGCTTTCCTGTGTTGCAAGGTCATTGTTGAGTTTTTCAATCTTGCCTTGCAGGTCTTTCACGTCAATGCCCTCAAATTCTTTAAGCGCTATTTGTGCCGTGTCAAGCTGTGATTTATATCCATCGCGCTCTGTTTCGGCTTTTTTGATTGCGTTTTCGATGTCGGCGGTGTTAATGTCAAGCAGTGCGCTTATCTGCTCTTCAGTTGCACCCTCGAAAATTTTTGAAACATCTTCTCGTTTCATGGTTTTTACCTCACTTTCAGTTTGTTATCGCAGTTCCTTTCTGCTTCGCTTGATAGTTTCTCGTCATTCCGGACATATAAAAAGCACCTTGCAAAACGCAAAGTGCTGATTATCGTTATTCAGTTTTATTCAATGTTTTGCCGCATTTTGGCAAAGGTTGTAAGTGAACCGCAGTAAGAGCAATATATATCATCATCCTCAAAAATACGACTCTGACACATTCTTGTTTTGCCCTCAGAACAGCGGTTTTTATCGCGTTCAAGTTCTATACCGCATTTTGTACAGTAGTTTTCAAACTCTGTATATCGCTTATGACATGTAGGACATATTTTATTTTGCATGGTTGACTCCTTTTTACCACTCTTTTAATAAATCATTAATGGACAAATTTATTTTGATTATAATCAAATGTCGGTAATTTATCATACATGGGATTATCCGGAAAAACTCGTTCAAACGTTTTAGGATCAATTTTAACAGGTCTATCATCTAAAATAAATTCAGTATTTTCCGAATAATCTATAACTGTTTTATTTTCCGGTATATCTGATATATTTATCTTCATTTTACACTCTCCCAATAAAATTCTAAACCGTATTTTTCACAAAATGAAGTCAATCCATCTTCGTCCATTTGTCTAATATAGTACAAGATATTTCTACCCTCACGAGCAGCAATATCTTTATACTTTTCCCCAGCTGCATTCATTGCTTTCCAATATTCAACTTTTAAGTCATCAAACGTGGAAATTTCTTCACTCCAATTACCATTACTGCGTAAAACATATGTACCTCTACCGTTGCACGCTCGGATTTCTGCAAGGTTCGCTCTACGTAACATATTTATATCTTCCGGAGAAAACACAGACCCATTAGGATGATTATGTGTTAGAACAGCGCCGTTCATTTTTGATATCTCACCCTTTGTAAAAGAAACTCGACTTGAATCGCCTTTTTTCTTAAACAAAACATTGCCATTCTCATCATATAAAATTGCTGTTTCAAATTTATTTCCCGAAATAATTCGTTCATGTTGATAAAGCCTTTTTTTAGCTTCATCTGAAAAACTTTTAGTACCAGGTGATATATCTAAAGATGTCTTTTCTTGAACTTTTTCAATTGTCTTTTGTTTTCCTGTAACCTTGCTGACTTTAATTTTATTTTCTTTAATTATACCACTATTTACAGATTTTTCAACTGTTTTCTTCCACTTTCCGCGCCCAATATCGCCCAAGCCGTCAATTGTCACTCTCTGCCTTTGCTGCGGTAATTTCATTGCTTTTGAAAAACGTGTATATTCCTGACTCGTGCCACGGTAGCGGCATCTTGCGGTTATAATATCATCTTCATCAGCACCGCCGACTTCAAGCAGATGTATTTTCTGCCTTTCTGCCCTCATGACGGTTTCAAGCCTGCGCTGACGCTGTAAAGCTTCATATTTCGTGTATTTTTTACCGTTGTACTCGGTCGGTATATTTTCCTGCCTGTTCATTTCTTCAAGCTGTTCATCTGTATATGTCGGCTCGGAAATGCCCGGAATAACAGGATAATAATCATGATAGCAGTTTGCACCGCGGAGTCCTGTTACACTGCCGAGTCCGCAAACGGAAACAAGTTCTTTTTTCGTGTACCATTTGCCCTGCCACACCTGATGTTCGGGTCTTGCGCCGCCGTGCCATGTCACTTCAAAAGTATCCGTGCCAAGTTCTTCGGCATTTTGCTCATTCACTTTTGATGTCAGCTGTGATAAGCCTGTCATAACCGCTCTGCGGGCAGCTACTTCAATTCTGCTGCTTCGTCCGCTCGCATATTCAACAGTGCGCAAACCGCTGTTTGTCATTTCAGAAACAACACGTTTCAGCACTGAGTTGTAATCAAAAGCACCCGATGCAATACCGCTGATGGCATTGTCAAGGGTGCTCTGATAGTAATCTGCAAGTTCAGTAAACTGTAACTTTCCGTTTTTGCCTTTAACCGCAAAGCCGAGCGATTGAGAGATGTTTTTCATCTCGCCGTTTGTCTGATTTGCAACTGCTGAAATCATCTGTTGTAGTTCATCATTTTCTTCAAACGGTATTTGCCTGATTCCTGCTTGCTTGTAAATGTCATTGTCACGTGCATAGCCTGCTTCAATAACGTTTTCATACATCTTTTGAATATCTTCATCGGATATTTTCAAATGCGTTTTTAGGGCGCTTTCAATGTCTTTTCGGCTCATTCCGAGTTGTAGCAGGCGGTTAATCTGCCAATCTGCCGAGCGTGTAATTTCACCATTGATTCTGATTCTGCGAACAATATCCTCCATGATTTGATTTTCAAGACTGTGCATTTGCTTATCATACATCATTGAAAATCGCTCAATCTCATTCGGCTTAAACATTATTCAACAACCTCAGCATCATCTGTAATGTGTGCTTTTGCGGTTTCTTCATCCTCACCGTACCACTTCATGCGATACTCCCAAAGCTGCATTGCACCGATTGAAACATCCTGCAAATCCTGTTTGCGTTCGCTTTCTTCGTCAGTGAGAATACTATCGGAAAAGCTGCATGTAAATTCATAGCCGCTTTGCGTAAGACCATTATAAAAGGCTATACCATAGCAGAAATCTTCAAGGCATTTCTTAAGGTTTGTTTCAATAGCATTGACTCGGTTATATTTACGCACCTTTGAATGTTTTATCTCAGTGGCTGTTTTTTCAACCGCCTGTGCATCGGATAGATCACCATAAGCAAGACCTACAGCAAATTCAATGTTTCGTTTTATCTGCTCAATACCGTTGATAATGTTACCGTCACGAAATTCAGGCGAATATTCCTTGTATAAATCGCCGCTATCGGTTTGCAGATTCAACGCACGATATAAACGATTATTCAGCTTCGGCATTTTGTAGTTTCTCTTGCCATTTCCTGAAGAATCAAAAACAGACTGCAAAGCCGTAACATCAACATGAACGGCTCTTTCACCGCTTTCGAATTCCCACTCAAGCCGTCCAAACTGTATGTCAGCTTTCCTGATATGTTCAATCGCGTTGTCATAAATCGAAACACCGCAGAATGTATCATCAATTTCATTTTTAATCGGGTTGCGATAATAACCAAAATCAACACGAGCAGTCGGATATGTAATCTCATCGGGCAGGTTTGCCCATTCGTCAACTTCACTGAGCATACACTCAGTTCCGATTGCGTTTTCGTTCGATGAATGATAGGCAACATTGCTGATACTCAATCCTTTGCTAGTCAGTTCGTGACGTTCAAAGCGGCGATAATAGCTGTTATCCGAAACTTTCTTTGTTGAGATAAACACAACATCTGTCAATCTGCCGTCTGCACTGAACGCAAGCGGTACAAACTTATCAGCCGTTACAAATTCGGCTTTGTCCTCGCCAAGCGGTTTTATAATAAATGAGCCGACAGCAAGACCTGATTGCAAGTTTTCATTGAGGTTTGACATGATGAAATCTTTCAGAATCGTTTCTAACTTCTCGTTTGACACTGACACTTCAAGTTCCGAAAGCGATATATCGGCAAATTCACGACAAATGCCCTGTTCAAGCCTAAGCGATTTAACATAATCATCAATCCATTCAGCCTGACCTCTGTACATCATAAGCCACTGATTGATTTTCTGTGTCATGCTTTCGGTAATAATCGGTTCTGCACCCGTCACACGTTTTATGTCGTTTTTTCTGAAAATAGCTGTCACCCTCTTTATAAAATCAATAAAAAAATTAAACACCCTTCTGCCTCCATAGTGATTCAGCTGCATATCTCACAGCATCAATTGCGTGGTCATTTCCATCAGGATAGCCCGAAATTATGTTACCATCTCTATCTCTTTCATATTCACAATTCAAAAATTCCTCACAAGCAACAGGACAGCGAATATTATCAATTACAATTGCTTTTAATGATTGCAGCCATTTATATGAATATTCGCGACTGCCCGGCGGTTTACGTGCCGCACGTGCAAGTAAACCATACGCTTTATAGTCGCCGATTGATTTATTTTCTGCACTGTCACAGGTGATAATGTCATTGCCTGTGATACCCATTTCAAACAGTTTATCGGCTGTCTGCCTGTTACTCTGCTTGTTGCAGGTATATTCCTGAAAAATATACAAGGTATGTTGTGCAGGTTCATAATGCGCACGCACAAAGGCATACAAATCAGGATACCAACCCCAGTCAACTCCGTTATATATGCGGTCGAAGTTTTCAAGTTCTTCATCAGTGATTGCCCGCACAATAACATTATCAAAAACATTGCCGCCAGTACCGTTGGCAACACCGAGATATTCATTTTCATATGCAGTCGGATTTGTTTCTTTCAAAAACTCGGCATCGTCCAAGAACGGCTTACCGAGCCACTTTTTAGGAACAGACAAATACGTACTTTCAACAACAAGCCTGTCCGCTCTCGGAATTTTTATATATTTATTCGCCCAGTTCTGCGCCGATTTCGGCGGATTGAACGATTTAAACTTATACGCAAGGTCACCGCCACGAATAACGGATTGTTCAATTTTACGAACAGCTTCTTCGCCATGAAACTGGTCAAGTTCTTCAAACCAAAGTATACCAATGTATCCGAACGATACTTTGATAGATTTGATTTTGTTCGGGTCATCTGCACCTCTGAAATAAATTTTCTGTCCCGTTGAAACACGTGTAATTTCAAGCGGTGATTTAGTTGCAACAAATTCATCATCAAGACCCAATGCAGAAATTGCCCACAAAATCTGATTATACACTGAGTCTTTCAGCGTATTACTCACCTGTCGCAGCACGCACGCATGAATATCATCATATTTCATGATAAGGTCAACAACATTAAGTGAAACAAACGAGGATTTTGTTGAACCTCTGCCGCCCGGAAACACATATTCACCGTGTCCATGCTCTTCTATATCAAAAAGTACACTCGAAAAAGCAGGTGCAACCATGTTTGCAGGAATACCCGCATAATGCTTCTCTGTTGTTGCAGGTGGTTCATTCTTTTGCTTTTCAAGGCTTATCTTCGCATTTTCATACTTGATTTTTTGTTTCAAATATGCATCATCGCGGATGATACTGCGCAGTTCCCTGATTGCCAACACGTCACCTGTTTTCGCTTTTGCAAGCAGTGCCGCATTGACAACAAGCATATTATTAATAAAATCAGGGTCTGATGAATTCAAATCAATACCCTGATTAATCAAAAATTCGTAGTCTGATTGACTTGTCGGTGAAAGGCTCAAAAGCTGTTCCATAACCGCTTTCATGTCACGTTTTTTGCGTCTGACTTCGCCCGACTTTTTGCCGCCCTTTGAGCCGTTTTCTCTAACTTCGCTCGGGCTTCGTTGCGAATTTGGTATCAAATTTTGCTCATTAGCCATCTCACCACCTACCATAAATACAAACACAAAAGCCGCCCCAACGGAACGGCTCATGTGTAAAGGAGAAATATATAATGTCACAACCCACAAATCAGTTGATTAAATCTTTTTCACATTTTACAGTATACAACACTTTTATACTGAAATACAATGAAATTTACTGCACTCTTTCAGAAATATCAACATGAATTAATGCCTTTCCATGAATCTGCATTGCTCGGCGCTCGGAGAGATTCATAATTCCGCATATATTCTCCCATTTCATAAATTCAACATATCTGAGCGTCAGCAACAGCCTTTCGTCTGCATCCGACACTTTGTCAATTGCTGCTTTGTTTTCTGCAAGCAAATCAACAAGCCTGTCGGTGTCATCATTGATTTTTGCTTTCAGCATGATAATCTTCTCAATGATTCTTGCCGTTCTGTCGCCGTTAGGACTTGACTGCACACGCTCATCAAATCCGCTTGTGACATTCGTTGCCATGTCATTCAGTCGCTCCACCTGACGCAGATTGGACTCTATCATCTCATTAACCCTGTATGCTCGGTTTAAATATTCTCTTGCTGTCATCGTTCGCCCTCATTTCCATAAAATTATATCAACCGCTATATTTTATCTCTCAAATTCAAATACCACAGAATAACTTTCTCAGCTGCTTTTGAGCCGCAACAGCACACTGCATAATTGCCTAAACGTCTGAGCATATCAATCCACGTTTTTTGATTTTCTGTCAGTCTGCCGCCTTTTTCACGTTTCAGTTCAATATACAAACTATGATAACCGCCACGTGATACAGGCAAACATATGTCAGGAACACCAGGCTTCAATCCCTCTGATTTCATCTTTGCACCCTGCTGCTCTGAACGCTTGCCCTCATTCGGAACGTGATACATAGCTTTAAGTTCAGGATATTTGCCCTCATGCAATTTCGCCCATTCAAATAACAGTGCCTGTTCTTCATCCTCTTTCGCATAAATCGCTTTGAATTCTTCAGTAGTCAAAATTAACACCTGCTTTTACTATTCGTTATTTAAATCCTATTGACATATCCACCAAATGGTTGTATCATATCTGTACCACAACCATTTGGTTGTAAGTATAATTCATAACAAGGAGAATCAAAATGTACAATGACACTTATAAGAAACCACCTGCTAAGATTATCCAAGGAAAGAAATTTGAGTTAGTTCAGTTTGGATACCACATATTATTATCTCGGCGCGAAGAACTCGGCATGACACAACAGCAGGTTGCTGACGCTGCACAAATCCACTTGCAGCAATATCAACGTCTTGAAAGCGGCAAAAGAAATATGTCCGGTGCAAGCCTAAGAATCGCATTATCAATATGTGATGTGTTGCAACTTGACCCACACCGCTTTGTATAACTGCATCATTTTCCCTTAAGGCTGCCAATTATGTTGACAGCCTTTTTTCGAACTGTGTCATGTCAACAGTTACCCTTATCAGCTGATTTCGGCACATCGCATAATGCTTTTGCAATGAACTGTATGGGAATTTTGCGATTATCGCAAATGCCCTGTGCCGTTCGAATCAGCAGTGCCAATACATCAACGGTTTCTCCATTTACGCGTATTTCTGCATTGCCATCTTCATCTTCAACCGCAACTATACATGCTTTCGATGTTTTGTCAATTTTTATCACATTCATTTTTTGACTCTTTTTTTCGTCATCGTTTTTCACCGTTCGGTGTTCCACCTCACATTGTGCACAAAAACCGTCTTTGTTTCTGTACAATGTTTCGTTACCGCAATATGCACATCGTCTGTTATTCATGGCTGTGCTCCTTTCGGCGGTTCGGGCAGCGGCATCCAGTGGGTAACTTCATCGTCAACTGCGTAATTCAGCGCATCTCCGTAGTGACGATATTCCCACCAGCCGCATGGAATGATATAATCGTCATTTTCTTCGTCATAATCGAAATCGATGTCCTCCCAGTTCCATGCACTGTCATCAACCTTCATGGTTCCTTCTTCATACATTGCTGTTGTTATGGTTTTATAACCTCTTTGTGATTTCGCTAAAACTAATACTTCTTCTTCAGGCTTCGGCAGCCTGTCTTTCACGCTTATCCAGTTCATTCTCCCACCTCCAACAGTTCAGAATTGTCATAGATGTTGCCGATGACTTCAACATCACCA
>JAMPDR010000046.1 GCA_023665555.1 Ruminococcus sp. | reverse complement strand
GGCGTGTATGTGGCGGCATAGCTCAGTTGGCTAGAGCATTCGGTTCATACCCGGAGTGTCGTAGGTTCGAATCCCACTGCCGCTACCAATTTAGTAAAATTACAAGCAACGGCTTTGCCGCCTTGTTAATATATAAGGCCCGGTGGTCAAGCGGTTAAGACACCGCCCTTTCACGGCGGTAACACGAGTTCGATTCTCGTCCGGGTCACCATCAAAGAAGTACTTATAAAGTACTTCTTTTTTTGTTTTATATTTATTGACTTTGCGGTTCATAGGTGATAAAGTGTTAAAGCAATCAATGCTGAGATTTTTATGAGGAGTAATCAAAATGAAAGATTTGTCAAAATATTACGGTATTCTTCCGGCTTTTTACGCTTGCTATGACGATAATGGCGATGTCAGCGCGGAAAGAACCGAAGAATTTGCAAAGTACTTACTTGAAAAAGGTGTCAAGGGACTTTATGTTTGCGGTTCATCAGGCGAGTGTATTTATCAAAGCAAAGAGGAAAGAAAGCTCATTCTTGAAAGCGTGATGAAAGCCGTTGGTGATAAGCTGACTATCATTGCTCATGTCGGATGCAACAACACTAAGGATTCAATGGAACTTGCCGCGCATGCCGAAGGCCTTGGAGTTGATGCGATTGCATCGATTCCCCCGATATATTTTAGACTTCCCGAAGAGTCTATTGCTAAATACTGGAATGATATTTCATCTGCTGCACCGAATACTGATTTCATTATATATAACATTCCGCAGCTTGCGGGTGTTGCACTCACAATGCCGCTTTTCAAAAAGATGAGAGAGAATCCGCGAGTGATAGGTGTTAAGAATTCATCAATGCCTGTCCAGGATATTCAAATGTTCAAAATGGAAGGCGGCGATGACTGCGTTATTTTCAACGGTCCTGATGAGCAGTTTATATCGGGACGTCTTATTGGTGCAAGCGGCGGCATCGGCGGAACATATGCAGTTATGCCGGAACTTTTCCTTAAGGCTGATGAACTTCTCAAAAACGGAGATATACAAAAGGCATGTGAGATTCAGCATGCAATTGATAAAATCATCTATGCAATGTGTGACTGCAAGTGCAATATGTATGCGGCGGCAAAGCAGATTTTGCGTGAGCAAGGAGTGAACTGCGGCGGTGTTCGTGCACCTCTTGCTGATCTAAAAGAAGAAAGTATACCGCTAGCACATGAGGTTAAACTCATGATTGATGAAGCAATTGAGAGGTTCGTAAAATGAGAAAAATAACTATGAATGACAAACAATATCTTGCCGAAACTCAGAAATGGGTAAAAGAAGAACTGGAACGTTCAGTTAACTTTTGGCTGAAAAACGGAATGGATAAAGAGCATGGCGGAGTTTATACCTGCCTTGACAGAACAGGAAAAATCTATTCCACTGATAAAAGTGTTTGGATGCAGGGCAGATGCGGTTGGATATTTGCACACCTATGCAATATATACGGCGCAAAGCAGGAATGGCTTGATGCATCAAAATCCTGCCTTGATTTTATGGAAGAGCACTGTATTAACAAAAATGCAGGCAGAAGAATGTATTTTACCGTAACGGCAGACGGAAAACCGCTTCGTCAAAGACGGTATTGCTTTTCGGAAAGTTTTTATTGTATAGCAAATGCTGAATATTACATGGCAACAGGCGATGAAAAGTGCTTTGAAAGGGCACGCGAAGCATATCAGTTGATTTATGATTTAAACCACGGAATGAAAGACCCGACAGGACTCGGCGCGAAAACTATTCCCGAAACAAGAACAGGCAGAGCGCTGGGAAATCCGATGATTTTTTTGAACACAACAGCAATTATGCGCCAGGCAGATAAAGAGAATGAAACGTTATATAACAAGTACAGTGCACAATGTGTTGAAGAAATTTTCAAATATCATCACAAACCTGAACTGAAATGCACGCTTGAAAATGTCGGAATGAACGGAGAGTTCAGAAGTGATATCACAGAGGGCAGAATAGTCAACCCCGGTCATGACATTGAGTGCAGTTGGTTTGTAATGGAAGAGGCAAACAGAATCGGCGATGAGCAGCTGCACAAAAAAGCTGAGGAAGTTTATCGTATGGCATTTGAAGGCGGTTGGGATGAAGAATACGGAGGCTTACTGTATTTTCGCGACTGTCTTGGAAATCCTCCTGAGGCATATGAACACGATATGAAACTTTGGTGGCCGCATAATGAAATTCTCATTGCATCAATGATGGCATATCGTGATACGAATGATGAATATTATCTTGATAATTTCAAGAAAACACTCGATTACTGTAAAGCTTATTTTTCAGACCCGGAATATGGTGATTGGTATGGCTATCTTCGTCGCGACGGTAAGCCGACGGAGCCTGCCTGCAAGGGTAGTACTTTCAAAGGTCCGTTCCATCTTCCGAGAATGTTGATTATGCTTGATACACTTATTGATGAAATTCTGAATTAACAATTTTAATATGCGGGTGAGTATTTATCAATCGGAAGATGTTCCCCTGCATACTATATATAGAAAAACAACCTCGCTGCATTTTACAGCGAGGTAAATTTTTTGTTTGGATTCAGTAATCAATAGGTGAATGTCCATGCTTCATCGTCTGCACCTTCGAATGATGCATTGCCGTTGAATACGGTGACTTTTGCTGCACCGTAGCCGTCCATCGGCATGTAATAGTGGAGTTCAACAAGCTTGCCGTCTTTGTTTACGGTTGCTGTGATTTCTGTGCCGGGATAGTGCATCTGTGCATCTGAAATTGTTACACCCGAAAGATCAATTGTTGTAAGGTCAAGATAGCTGAATGCAGCTGAGTTGTATTTCGGAACAGGGGCAGTGTAGGTTGTGTTTTCTTCAACAAGTTTAACAGTGTAAACAGTGTTGTCGCCGCTTGCCTGTGCTGTTGCTGAAAAAACACCTTCGGGAGTAAGTGAGATGTTTGCATCTTTCGGAGGAATTGCTGAGTTCGGAGTCTGAACTCCGTCGCCGTCCTCTTTACCCTCGTCGTCAACACCTGTTGCCTGACCGTTTTGGAAGTTGTATGTTATATGCTCATCATCCATAAGACCTTGAACAATCTTGTTAACGATGCTCATTGCGCCCGGAATACTGAGATCTGTGAGGTTTATTGTGATCTTCTCGCTTCTGACAGCGGTCATGTTTTGTTCGGTTTTCACCTGATTGATTGCGTCTGTAACTCTTTTAAGAATTTCATCTTTTGAAAGTGTTGACGGATCTGCATTTGCCGGGGTGCTTGCAGTTGTTTCGCTGTTGTTGCCGCTATCTGCAATTGTTGTTTCAGCGTTGTTGTCTGCAACTGTTGTTTCAAGTGCGGTTGTAGGTATTGTTGTCGGCGGAGCAGTCGGGACAGTTGGAATTTCCGTTGTTGTCACAGGTGCTGCTGTTGTTGTTAAATCGGCAGAAGCCTTGATTGCTTTTTTTTCTTTGTATGCGCCGATTTCAAAGCCCATAAAGAAAAACCAAATCGCTAAAACGATACTTATTACAACTTTAATTTCTTTTTTCATTATTAATCGCTCCTCTGAATTAAATGCCGGCTGTGTATTGCTGAGGCAGTCGGCAAATATGTTATTTTATCAAACAAATATACGATACTCATTTTTTCTTTTTTTGTCAATAGAAATGACAAAAAATTTACAATCTTAACAAAAGTATTTTTTGACATGAGTTATAGAATTGCCGAAACCGACATATATTATTTAAATATGTGTACAAATAAAAATAATTTACTAAAATTAATTCACTCGACATGTTTCGATGAATAAAATCGCAACACAATCGTATAATTATAAAGGAACATCGCCGAATTTCAAGTCAACTTTGAATTTGGAAGTGTCTGATACGAGGATTTGTTTGCTATGTTTTCCTCGTATTTGGAATACTCCTTTGAATTTCGGCAGTGCCAAAACTTTGCAAAGGAGCAGACATAATTATGAAAAAATTTGTTTCACTTATCATTGCCGCTTTGTTGGTTATCAGTGTTGCATCGTTTGCAGCCTGCGGCAATAAAGAAACAGAAAAAGTTTCCGACAGGGTTTCAGAGGCATTTACAACCACTGAACCGCTGACTTCAGATGAAGCATCAGATGAGGCAACAGACGAATCGGAAACTGCTGATGATGAATCAATGACAGGCAATGTTGCGGATAACAGCAATGGCATTGTTGAAAGTTCATCAGATGAAAGCACGAGCGATGAAACCACAACAAAAAAATAACAGACAAAAGCAGAAGGTCGGCGGTATGGTATAAACTGTATCGCCGGTTCTTTTTGAGTCGGCAACATCTGAAAAATCCAAGCATGAAATTCGGCTCGAAAATTAAATCAAACCTTGACTTATTAAATATTATATGGATTTGTATAGATTTTGTGATTTTTGTTGCGGAATTTTTAAACTTTCCAAAGGGGTATTGATTTTAAGGTTCAAATAAAATATGATATATATGATTTAAAATAATAATCCAATCCCGGAGGTGCATTGAATTGGAGAAAACAAAAATTTTCAAACGTTCAATTTTATTCTTGTTATCGTTGATGATGATAGTTACTTCATTTTCGGTTGTAATTTCAGCATCCGCTGCTTCTGCTAAAAAAATATCTGAATGCACGATTACTGTTTCAAAAACAGCTGCCTATACAGGTAAAGCATTGAAACCGACTGTTACTGTTAAGTCAGGTAAAACAACCTTAAAAAAAGATAAGCATTACACGGTATCATATTCAAACAATAAAAATCTCGGAACTGCAAAGGTTACCGTAAAAGCTAAAAGCGGCAGTGGATACACAGGCTCGAAAACTGTTAATTTCAGCATTGTTCCCGGTAAAGCAAAATCTTTCAAAGCCACAAGCACAACTTCATCAATAACGCTCTCGTGGTCAAAGGTTGCAGGTGCGACGAAATATGAAGTTTACTCCTATACCTCATCAAACAAAAAATATAAAAAAATTGCCACTGTAACCAAACCGACCGTAACTGTTAAAAAACTCAGCGCAGGTAAAACATATTCATACGCTGTTAAGGCAATAGCAGTCAGCGGCAAGAAAACATATACAGGCTCATATTCTTCTGTTTTTAACTGTGCAACTGCACCGGGAAAGGTTTCCTCTGTTAAGCTGTCATCAGTGAAAGATACTTCAATGACTGTTTCATGGAAGAAAGTCAGCGGTGCAAGCGGATATCAAATTTGCTCATACAACAGTTCAACCAAGAAATACAGTGTTCTTGCAACTGTCAGCGGAACAAAAGCAACCGTTAAATCACTGAAGGGCGGAACAAACTATAAAATCGCGGTGAGAGCATACAGAAAGGTTTCGGGCGTTTCATATTACGGCGCTTATTCATCTCAGGTATCTGCTCAGACTCTTCCCGGAAAAGTAACAGGTGTCAAGGCAACTCCTACTGTAAACAGTGTAACGCTCACATGGACAAAACTCACAGGTGTAACAGGCTATAAAGTATATGAATATAACACAAGCAAAAAGACATATACATTGAAAGCAACTGTTTCAACCAACAAAGCCACTGTTTCATCTCTTAAGGCGGGTACGAACTACAGCTATGCTGTCAGAGGTTACAGAACAGTCAGCAAAACCAAAACAGAATACGGCAGCTATTCGGCAATTGTTAAAGCAACAACTCTTCCCGAAAAAGTAACAGGTCTTAAGGCAACACCTTATGATTACTCGGTTAAGCTTACATGGAACAAAGCGACCGGCGCATCGGGATATTATGTATATTCTTATGATTCGTCAAGCAAAAAATCGACTAAGGTTGCAACCGTAACAGGTACATCAACCTATATATATAATCTTGCGTTGAATAAATCATATTCATATTATGTCACCGCTTACAACTCTGCAAAGTCAGCAGGCACGAAATCAGATACAATTACAACCAAAACAAAACGCATTGATAATCTGAAAAAATATCAGGATCTGTTTAACAGCGGCACATACAAAATGGATCTTAAAATGCAGTTTGATCCGAGTCAGAAAGAACTGATTGATATCAAGTATGCAACAAAAGATGGCAGCTTCTGTGTAACAATGGACATGGTACAGATGGCGCAGGCTGTTGATCCCGGTATGAAAGATGAAGCGGATGAACTTGGTAACCTTGAGGTTAAGATATATCATGATGCAAAGAAAAATAAAAGTTATATGATGATGGATTTTTTAGCGATACTTTATTCGGAACTTGAAGAAGATGATGAAACTGTCGAAATGTTTATACCGAAAACGATGAAGGAACTTTTAATTCCGAAAATGGCTTCTTCGTCAAAGATTACCGAATCATCAGAAAAACTTAACGGTAAAACACATGCAACAGTAAGCTACAAAACAATAGGCGGTAGCACGTGCAAATATTTCTTCCTTAACGGTGAACTTGTGAGGATCGACTCTATTAACAACAGCGGAACAAACACTATTTATATATCAGGCGCAACCGGAACTGTTTCTGATTCAGATGTGTCGATCCCAAAAGATTTTCCAATGCCTCCTAAATATTGGCCGCTTGACAAATTGGGCGATCTTCTTAGTTAAAGTATAGTAAGAAGCAAATAAAATCCTCGGTTTAAGTTTAATCGAGGATTTTGTTATTGGAAAAAAATCTTTGCTTTTAAGTTTGCTTTGAGTTTTATGCATTAAACTTTAAAAAGTGCAGTTGCATTTTTCGAAAATCAGTGCTACAATAAAATGTATTTTAATTAAGGAGGAGTTTTCTTGGACGAATTAGAAAAAAACGAAACCCTGCCCGAAGAAACACCCGCTGTGCCCACAAATGAAGATGCTTCGGAAAAAGCTGATGATAAGCTTGACGAAACAGCTTTTGATGATGCGGAAATCGAAATGAGCGAAAAAGACGAAGCGCTTGAAAAGGAACTTGAAGAAATCAGGGATATGTTCCAAAGTGAACTTGACAAGGTCGCTGAGGGCGAAAGCGAAACGGAAACAGACGAAATCCTCATACAGGAACTTGATGAAATCCAAGAGGATGCGGAAAACTTGAACAATGACGGAGAAATCCCCGAAGATGAACTTTGCGAATGTTGCGGAGAAAAAAGACGCGATCAGTCTTTCGGAGAGGATTATCCTTACTGTGCTGACTGTCGCGAGTTGATGAAGCGCAATCCGCTCAACTGGTTCGGTGTGATTGCCCTCGTTCTGACAATTTGCATAACGGCGCTTTCTTTCTATCTTATTAAAGATGATGTAGGCGACTTTACAAATCTGTTAAGTGCAGATGCGGCTTTTTCGGAAAACAAACTTGTTACAGCTGAAATGTATTATGAAAGCTATATAAGCGGCAAGTCGAGCGGTGACAATGTTTCAATGACAGCTGTCAGAAATCTTATCATCACCATGGCAAAACTCGGATATCTTGGTGATTCAGATGTGCTTATCAACAGATATTACACTGAAGCAGAACTTAATCTTCCGAGTAACCGTCAGTTAAAGGAAATTCAAGAGCAGTTTAATGTTCTGAACAATACATCTGAAATTGTAAAAACAACTTTCGGTGATGCTTTCAATGGCGGAGATCTCAATTATGAAGAGAACATCAAAAAGGCCGATGAACTTATTGCTGAGAACAAGGAAACGGGCGAATACAGCGAAGCATTCCTTGAATATTCAAAATATCTGCTTATGCTTTTGAATAGAGATGACGATGAAAAGCAGCTTGAACAACTCTATAAGATCGAAGAGATCGACGGCGGAGAACATCCGTGGATATATATTGTATATATCATGGAAATTCTCAGTAAAAACGGTGATGTTGAAACTGCAAAGAAATATCTTGACATGGCCACGAAAATCAATGTTCAGGAAACATCAATGTACAGCTATTATGCTGATGCTTATCGACTGAGCGGTGATGTTGATGCAGATAAACTGATAGAAATTGCTCAGCAGTCAGAAGATAACTTTGAACAGACAAGTACAACTTATCCGCTCTTTTACAGAACCTATGCAATTGCATATCTTCTCAAAGAAGACGGAGAAAAGGCAATGGACTATATAACCAAATATATGCAAAGCTGTCAGCCGACGGTCAGCGACTTTAACTTGTATGCTCTTTGTGCGGCATATGTTAAGGACGATGATGCATATGACTATGCAAAAGAAACCCTTGAGCAATATGGTTATAAACTCGGTTCATCTGTTGCAAAATTTAAGAACGGAAAAACAACGCTTGAAAAGGTTCTCACTGAAAAGGGAGGTGACATCTGATGCCGGCAGTTTATATAATTACAAGATTCCTCACATTTCCCGGAGCAATGATAAGAGGCTTTTGGGAGCATATGGTATGCCGCATTTACGGTGTCCCGGTTGAAGATAACCGACTTATCAGACGTGACGAGATGAGCAGTCATATTGAACATGAATTGTTCCCGACAGCGAGCGGAGCGTTTGCAATCGGCTTTATTCCTGCGTTTATGAATGCATTTCTTGCATTTTTACTGACAATTCCGTCGGTACTTTGTGTGTTTGTTTTTGAAATGAGCGGCACACTTGTTACTGTTGTAGGTATCATTTCATATTGGCTTGCATTTTCACTTTATGTCAACAGCTACCCCACGGTTGAGGACGCGCTGAACATGAAAGAAAAGGTCTATAAGCAGGGCGGAATCATAAAAAAGATTCTGTATGCACCCGGTTTCCTCGGTTGCTATGTCGGTGCATATGCTGAAAAATATTGCATAACATTTTTGCTTGCAGTGGTCGGCATGTTCGCTTTGATTTTCGGCTTTTAATTTTAAATTTAATTATCATCACCTGTCCCTTGTATGAGGGTAGGTGATTTTTTTATGAAAAATTTTTCATAAAAATGTTGACAGGGAAACACTTTTATGGTATATTGTTTCCACGGAAACAACTTGGAGGTGCGTATTCATGAGAAAAAACCTGATTTCCTTGTTCAAAGAGTATGGTGATAAGCAGGAAATACTATCAAAATTATGCGAGAGTGAGGAATTGAGAAAATATAACAACTCAGAACTTCATATTATAGCCGCTATCGGAAAATTGGAAAATCCAAATGTTACTGCAATCGCTCAGTATATGGGTATGACAAAAGGCGGTATAAGTAAAAACATAAAAAAGCTAATTGATGCAGATTTGGTAAGTACTTATCAATCGGAAAACAACAATAAAAAAATTTTTTATGCTCTTACCGATGAGGGAAGAAAAATTTATGATAAGCATGAAGTTGCACATGAAAACTGGATTGAGCGTGATAACAATTTCTTTTCGAATTTCTCGGATAATGAAATAAACGCTGTGGCAGATTTTCTTGAAAAATTTATTAATCATCTTGATGGAGAGATAGAGAAAAGGTCGTGATAAAATGACGCGAAAAACAGATAGTAAAGAAATTTTTGAATCGCTTCCCGTTTCAAAGGCACTGAAAGCGATGGCGATACCGACTGTTGTGGGTCAAATTATAGTGTTGATATATAATCTTGCAGATACCTTTTATGTCGGTCAGACGAATAACCCCTATATGGTTGCAGGAACATCATTGATTCTTCCGGTGTTTAATATAACACTTTCACTTGCAGGACTGACAGGCGTCGGAGGCGGCTCACTGATATCAAGACTGCTTGGCGAAAACAGAGAGGACGAAGCGAAAAAGGTAAGCAGTTTCTGCATATATTTATCAATAGCGATCACGGCTTTGTTTTCGATAGTGATGGCGATTTTTATGGATCCGATATTGAAACTGCTCGGAGCAGGAGATGATACATATTTATATGCAAAGCAATATGCATTTTGTGTCATTGTTCTCGGCGGTATTCCGACTGTGTTATCGAATGTTCTTTCAAATCTTTTAAGAAGTGTCGGTGTGTCAAAACAGGCTGGTTTTGGTATAACCATGGGCGGTTTGATAAATATTGTGTTAGACCCGTTGTTTATGTTTGTTATTCTTCCCAAAGGAAATGAGATTTTGGGTGTTGGTATTGCAACATGTTTATCAAATTGCATAGCTTGTATTTACTTCTTCTGTGTGATATACAGAATCAGAAAAAACAGCGTTATCGGATTCAGCGTAAAAGCAGGTATGCCTGAGCGCAAAAGCATATCTTCTATATTCAATGTCGGTATTCCGTCTGCAATTGCAACACTGCTGTTTGATTTGGATTATATTATTGTGGATAAATTAATGGTTGCATATGGTGACATATCTTTGGCAGCAATAGGAATCGTTTTAAAAGCAGAAAGACTTCCGCTGAATGTCGGAATAGGTTTGTGTCAAGGTATGATGCCTATTGTATCTTATAATTATTCTTCTAAAAATTATAAACGCATGAATGATACAATAAAGTGTTCAAGAACTGTCGGATTGATTACTGCGGCAATAAGTATTATTTTATATGAAATATTGGCAATGTTTATAATGAAGTTGTTTATTAAGGATATTCAGACGGTATCACTCGGAACAGATTTCTTAAGGATAAGAATTCTTGCAACACCGTTGATGTTTATGAGCTTCTTTACAGTTTATTTATTCCAAGCATTTGGCAAAGGAAACAAAGCATTGTTCCTCGGTATAATGAGGTGGATGGTGTTTAACATACCAATGCTGTTTATACTCAATAAAGCTATTGGTATGTATGGTATTGTGTGGTCGCAGATTGCGGCAGATATTTTAACTGTTGCGTTGTCTTTGTATGTTTACAGAAGATATAAGAAGAGCATGGATGATAATAAGGCAACAGAATAACAAATGAACCGCCTTTGAAAAATCATTGGCGGTTTTGTTATATTGAAAGTCAACAGTTGACAACCACTGACTATTTTAGTAAAATGTTAATACAATGACATAAGGAGGAGATAATACTATGAAATATATTTGGGAGAATCCCGAAATAATCAAAGAAAATAAAGAAGACGGTCATGTTATTGCTCTAAGCTATGATAATGAAAAAGCAGCTGTGGCTCGCGTTAATTCACCTTATAAAATTTCGCTTAACGGAGCATGGAAATTCTTTTGGAAAAAAGGTGTTGCTGAACTTCCGAAAAAATTTACCGGTGAAAACTTCAACGATGCAGATTGGGAAGATATAACCATTCCGGGAGTATGGCAGTTCCAGAAAGACTATACCAAGCCTTGGTATTATGCAAATTCGTTTCCGAATGCACTTTCAACAAATGCTAAGAAAATTCCCCTTATTAACCATGATGAACAGGAAGTCGGTGTTCACAGAAGAACATTCACAATTCCGGAAAATTGGAACGGAAGAGAAATATTTCTCCATTTCGGTGCTGCAAAGGCAGGTCTTGAAGTTTATGTTAACGGTGAATATGTAGGTTATTCTCAAGGCTCAAACACTCCGCATGAGTTTGATGTGACAAAATATGTAAGAGAGGGTGAAAATCAGGTTACTGCAATTGTATATCGCTATACTGACGGAACATATCTTGAAGATCAGGATATGTGGTTTTTGAGCGGCATCTATCGTGAGGTTTATCTTTATAGTGAGCCTAAGCAGACACTTCGTGACTTTTATGTTACAACCGATCTTATCAATGATTATACCGATGCAGATCTTGTTATTGAGACATCTATCAGAGATTATACACAGGCAGCAAAAAGTTTTAAACTTGATGCAACCTTGATTTATAACGGCGAGGAAATCAATGTAGGTTCAACCGAAATTATAACAGGTGCAGGCTGTGTTAATAAGGTAGTTTTTAAGAAATTCATTGAAAAGCCTGATCTTTGGTCAAGCGAAAAGCCGAATCTTTACACCTTACTTTTCAAAATGGAATGTGAGGGAACTGTAACATATAAGGCAGTCAGAATCGGTTTCAAAAAGGTTGAAATCATCGGTGAAAAGATTCTTGTAAACGGTCAGCCGATTCTTATAAGAGGTGTTAACCGTCATGATTATGATCCTGATACCGGTTGGGCTGTTCCCGATGAGAGATACATCGAGGACTTCAATATCATGAAGAGAGCCAACATTAACTCTATTCGTACAAGCCATTATCCGAACGATCCGAGATTCTATGATCTGTGTGATGAATACGGTTTCTGGGTTATGGATGAATGTGACCTTGAAACTCACGGTGTCAGAAGAAAGAATGTTCCCGGAGATAATCCGATGTGGACGAAAGCTGTTGTTGACCGCATGGAAAGAATGGTTCTTCGTGATAGAAATCATGCATGCGTATTTATGTGGAGTCTTGGCAACGAAGCAGGTGACGGAAGTAACTTTATGAGGATGAAAGAGGCTGCTCTTGCTCTTGATAAAACAAGACAATTCCACTATGAGGGCGACTTTGACTTCACAAAAAGCGATGTTATCAGCCGTATGTACCCACTTGAAGATATGGTGGAAAAACTCGGAAATAGAGAGCCGATTACAATAACATGGTTTGACAATATTGCAAACGCACTTGCTGCTGACAGTAAGCCGATTGATAAATCAGCATATACAAAGCCGGTTGTGTTCTGCGAATATGCTCATGCAATGGAAAACAGTCTTGGCAATTTCCAGGAATATATGGATGCTTTTGAAAAATATGACAACTTGTGCGGCGGTTATATTTGGGACTTTGTTGATCAGGCTATACATAAGAAAAATGAAAACGGCGAGGATATGTGGCTTTACGGAACGGATTATAATGAAAAGTCAAATTGGTTTGTTCCGCCATATAACACCTGTGCAATCGTTGGCAGTAACACATATTTTAACGCAAACGGCATCATTGCCTCTGACAGAAAAGTTCATCCGGCAATTTATGAAGTTAAAAAGGTTTATGCTGAAATGAAAGTTGTTGCAAGGGATGCAGCAAATGGTGAGTTTACCGTTAAGAATAAGCAGCTTTTTTCTGATCTTTCCGCATTTGATCTTGTGTATAAGATTACTGAAAACGGTGCAGTTATAAAAGAGGGCAAGGTTGCCCCGAAGAACTTTAAAAATATTGCTCCGCTTTCAGAAAGCGATATTACGATTGATTACGGATTCGAGTCAATGCCAAAGGGCGAAACAATTATCACATTCTCATTTTTGAGAAAAGCAAAGTGTCGCTTTGCTGATAAGGGTTATGAGCAGGCATGGGATCAATACATCATTAAAGATGCAGATAAAGAAGAAGAGATAAAGGAAAACGGTAACGTTACAATCACAGGTGCGGAAAATCACTTTACTGTTTCGGGTGATAACTTTGAATATACTTTTGTTAATGGTCAATTGTTCTCACTGAAAAAGGATGGTGTTGAATATCTTCAAGATTCATTCAAGCCTAACTTCTATCGCGCGCTGACAGATAATGACATTGATTTCCTTAATTTCGTTCCTCCGCTTATTCCTGTTCATCCGCTTTATGCATGGAAACTTTCAACCGATAAGGCAAAGAGCAAGGCTGTTCTTGTTCATAGATACAGCCACAGTGCGTACATCGAAACGGTTGTTTCTGCAATCGGTGTTAAGGATACAAAGATTTGCTATACTGTTCATCCGAACGGTGATATCGATGTAAGCTATGAAACCAAAGCAACAATGGATATGATAAGATTCGGTTTGAAGTTCGTGATGCCGAAGAAGTTTGATGCAGTTAAGTGGTACGGCAGAGGACCGCATGAAACATATTGCGACAGAAAAACAGGCGGCAAAATTGCAATTCACGAAAAGAGCGTTGCCGACCTTGAGCATCATTATATGCGTCCGCAGGAAAACGGACAAAGAACCGATGTCAGATCAATGGAGATTACAGACGCTGACGGCAACGGACTTAAATTCACCGCCAAGGGTGAAACACCGTTCTGTTTTGCATGCTATCATTATAGTATTGATGATCTTGATAAAGCAACTCACATTCATTCGCTCAAACATAAAGATATGACAACCGTTTGCATTGATCTTATGCAAAGAGGTGTCGGCGGTGATGCTCCGGGCAATGCAATGCTGAGAGATCCGTACATTATGCACAAGGGAACGGAATATAAGTTTGAATTTAGAATTAGCATTGTAAAATAAAGTTTAAGTTAAAGGCGACACTCCCTGCTTGTCAGGTAAGTGTTGCCTTTTTTTAATGAGGAATTGGGAATGAGGAGTTAGGAACGACGGTCGCGAATAAAGCCTCATATATCTTTTAGCTATTTGTCCGCGGAGGAATATTATAGTCAACTGGAAAGATAATCAATTTATAAATTAAAAACTAACCACTAATTACTATCTTTACTTCGCGGATAAGAAGTTAAATGTTATGAGTGTTTATTCCGCGACCACCGTTCCTCACTCCTCATTCCTCATTGTTTTACGTTTGTCATAAACCGACAAAAACAGCCTTTGCGTCTGTGTATAATAAAATGCATTGTCGTGATTACACAACTCATAACAAAATGCACAAATGAAAAGCAAAATCATTGTGAATCTTCTAACAAAAACAACAAAAGCCCTTGCGTTTTGAGAAAAGTAGTGTTATTATATTACCAATAATGATATAATTGCGAAAAATATACTGATACAATGCGTATGGATGTTGTGAGAATAAAGGAAACCTCTGAGCGAATAGAGGTTTCTAAAGAAAGAGAGGAAGTTTTTGATGTCAGAGGTAAAAACTCACAGTGATGATGTTGCGTTATACTTCTTCCATCAAGGGAAAAGTAATAAGGCATATGATTATATGGGTGCTCACAGAGTTGAAGACGATCTTGTTTCGTTCAGAGTTTGGGCACCGCATGCAAAAAGTGTAAGTGTTGTTGGTGACTTTAACCGCTGGGATAAAGATGCTGCGCCGATGACTAAAATTAATGACGGCGGAGTTTGGGAATGTTTTGTTTCGGGTGTTAAGAATTTTGATGTTTATAAATTTGCAATCACATCCGGTGACGGTTCAAGACAGATTGAAAAAACCGATCCATATGCATTTCATTGCGAAACAAGACCCGCCAATGCTTCAAAGTTCTATGAACTTGACGGCTATGAATGGCATGACAGTGAATGGAAAGAGCAAGAGGCGAAAAAAGATAAATATTGTTCACCGATGAATATATATGAGGTTCATGCAGGTTCATGGAAATGCCATGAGGACGGAAATCCGTATTCCTATAATGACCTTGCAAAAGAACTTGTTCCATATGTTAAAAATATGGGGTACACCCATATTGAAATGATGCCCCTTTCGGAATATCCTTTTGACGGCTCATGGGGTTATCAGGTAACAGGATATTTTGCGGCAACATCAAGATATGGTACACCGCATGACTTGATGCATTTTATTGATGTGTGCCATGAAAACGGAATCGGTGTTATTCTTGACTGGGTTCCTGCTCATTTTCCGAGAGATGCACACGGACTTGCCGATTTTGACGGTGAACCGTGCTATGAATATGCAGATGCTCGAAAGGGTGAGCACAAGCAGTGGGGCACAAAGGTGTTCGACTTCGGAAGAAACGAAGTTATTTCGTTCTTGACAAGTTCAGCTATGTTCTGGCTTGAAAAATATCATTTTGACGGTTTGCGTGTTGACGCTGTTTCTTCTATGCTTTATCTTGATTACGGCAGAGAACAGGGTGAATGGGCACCGAATAAATATGGCGGAAATGAAAATCTTGAAGCGATTGAATTTTTGCGCAATCTCAATACTGCAATATCGCGTGATTATCCGAACGTGATGATGATTGCGGAGGAAAGCACCGCATGGCCGATGGTTTCAAAAGGCGCAGATATAGGCGGCCTGGGTTTTGACTTCAAATGGAATATGGGTTGGATGAACGATGCATTGAGATATTTCTCAATGGACGGACTTTCAAGAAAGTACAATCATAATCTTTTGACGTTTTCGTTCTTCTATGCATTCTCTGAAAACTTTATTCTTCCGATTTCTCACGATGAGGTTGTTCACGGTAAGTGCTCGCTTATAAACAAAATGCCGGGTGAATATGATGATAAATTCAGCGGTGTGCGTTCGTTCATGGGATATATGATGGCTCATCCCGGTAAAAAGCTGACTTTCATGGGTCAGGAGTTCGGGCAGTTCATCGAATGGAAATATGATCAGGGTCTTGATTGGCTGTTGCTTGATTATGACAAGCATCGTGAACTTCAGACATATACGAAAGAACTTAACAAAATCTATAAGAAATATCCTGCCTTGTGGGAGATAGATTATAGCTGGGAAGGCTTTTCGTGGTGTGTCAGTGATGATAAGGATAATTCAGTTATTGCGTTCAGACGTATTGCGCGAAACGGAGAAGAGATCGTTTGTGTGTGCAACCTGACACCTGTTTTGAGAGAAAAATATTCTTTCGGTGTTGAGAAAGAAGGAACATATGAAGTTATCCTAAATTCAGACAGTGAGAAGTTCGGCGGCAAAGGCTTGGGAACAAAAACAAAGGTTACTTCAAAAGCTGTTCCGATGCATGGTTTTGAAAACAGCATAACAGTTAATCTTCCCGGATTTTCGGCAATCTATCTCAGATACAAAAAGAAACCGCTGAAAAAATCTGCTAAATCAAAAACGGCGAAAGCTGCAAAGCCCGCAAAAACAGCAAAAAAATAATTAATAAATATATTCGATAATGTAACAGGAGGAGTTAATATGGCAAACAGAACTGAGTGCCTTGCAATGCTTTTGGCAGGCGGCCAGGGCAGCAGACTTGGTATACTCACAAAAAACATTGCAAAACCTGCCGTACCTTACGGCGGTAAGTACAGAATCATTGATTTTCCGCTTTCAAACTGCACGAATTCGGGAATCACAACAGTAGGTGTTCTGACGCAGTATCAGCCGCTTGAACTTAATGACTACATCGGTAACGGAGCTGCATGGGATCTTGACAGAAGTTACGGCGGTGTTCACATCCTTTCACCTTATCAGCAGATCAAAGGCACTGAGTGGTACAAAGGCACTGCAAACGCAATCTATCAGAATATCAATTTCATTGACAGATACAATCCGGAGTATGTTGCTGTCCTTTCGGGCGACCACATCTATAAGATGGACTACTCAAAGATGCTTAAATACCACAAGGAAAAAAATGCAGCCTGCACAATTGCAATGCTTGAAGTACCTTGGGAAGAAGCATCACGTTTTGGTTTGATGTTCGTCAATGATGATGGCTCAATCAGCGAGTTTGAAGAAAAGCCGAAGAATCCGAAGAGCAATAAGGCTTCAATGGGTGTTTACATTTTTACATGGAAGTTGCTTAGAAAATATCTTATTGACGACGAAGCAAATCCGAATTCCGGCAATGACTTTGGTCATGATGTTATCCCTGCCATGCATGCCGCAGGCGAGAGAATGTTCGCATATAAGTTTGACGGCTACTGGAAAGACGTTGGAACAATTGACAGCCTTTGGGAGGCCAATCTTGATCTGCTTAATCCGAAAGTTGATCTTGATCTCACAGATGATACATGGAGAATCTATTCAAAAACAAATGCTGCACCGCCGCATTTTATCAGTTCAAAGGCTGCGGTTGAAAACTCAATGATTTCAGAGGGATGTCAGATTGACGGCGAGGTTGACTATTCAATCCTCTTTTCAAACGTTGTTATCGAAGAGGGTGCAACCGTCCGTTATTCAATCGTGATGCCGGGTACTGTAGTAAAATCAGGCGCAGTTGTTGAATATTCAATTGTTGCGGAAAACGCAGTTATTGAATCCGGCGCACATGTAGGTGAAAGTCCGGAACAGATTGCGAACCTTGATGATTGGGGTATCGCGGTTGTTGGCGAAAAAGTTAAGGTTGAAGAAGGTGCATCTGTGCCTGCAAAGGCTATGGTCGCTGAAGATGTAAAGGGGGCAGAATGATGATTGGTGCAAATGTTTTGGGAATTATATATTCCAATGTTTACGATGAACAACTCAGTGATCTCACAAGCATGAGAACAATGGGTTCTGTTCCTTTCGCAGGAAGATATCGTTTGATTGACTTCGTTCTTTCAAATATGGTAAATTGCGGAATCAATAAGGTCGGTATCAGCACAAAAAGCAATTATCAATCTTTGATGGATCATCTCGGCTCAGGTAAGCCGTGGGATCTTTCAAGAAAGCTTGAGGGTATGACACTTTTGCCGCCGTTCAATCTTCTTGGCAGCGGCGGAATGTACAAAAGCCGCATTGATGCACTCAAAAGCATGATGAACTATATTTCAAGAAGTAACAAGGAATATGTTGTTCTTGCTGACTGCAATGTTGTCTGCAATCTTGATTATGCTGATATTATTGAAAAGCATGTTGAAAACAATGCGGATATCACAATCGCATATAAAAGAGGTATCAAACCTGCAATCAATGACACAATGATGTTCGACTTTGACGGTGACAGAATTATATCGGTTGCCCTTGGTGAAGCACTTGCCGAAGCGGTAAACTATTCACTTAATATTATTGTAATCAAAAAGGCACTTCTTGAAAATCTTGTCAATTCCGCTGAGTCAATGGGTTATGAAAGTTTTGAAAGAGATATTATCGGCAAAAATATTGAGTCGCTCAATATCAGAGGCTATAAAGTTGATGAATTTGCAAAAACTATAGACAGCCGCCAAAGCTATTATGATATAAGCATGAGTCTTGTTGCAGGCGAATATAAGCAGTTATTCAAAGCTGACAGACCCATTTACACAAAAATCAGAGATGATATGCCCGCAATCTATGGTGTGAGCGCGAAGGCGAAAGACTCCCTTATTGCCGATGGCTGTGTAATTAAAGGTACTGTTGAAAACAGTATTCTGTTTAAAGGTGTTTATGTTGCCGAGGGCGCAGTTGTTAAAAACTCAATTGTGATGCAGGACACCTACATCAGCCAAGGATCAAAAATTAACTGTGCAATCCTTGATAAGGAAGTTGTTGTTAAACCGAACAAGGAACTTTCGGGTGCAACAACCTATCCGATTTACATTGGCAAGGGCATCACAATCTGATTGAAAATAAAATTCTCTCGTAAATATCTTTCACAAGAAAGGATGGATGTAATAATGAAAGTTTTGTATGTTGCAAGTGAGGCACAGCCGTTCATGGCGAGCGGCGGACTTGGTGACGTTGCAGGCTCACTGCCGCAGGCATTGAGAAGACGTCTTATCGGCTGTCGTGTTGTTATGCCTCTTTATGATACAATTAAGCAGGAACTCAAAGACACAATGACTTTTGTCACAAGTATTTCAGTTCCTGTTGCGTGGAGAAGACAGTACTGCGGAATTTTCCAGGCAAAATATAAAGGTGTTATCTATTACTTGATTGACAATCAATATTATTTCAAACGTGATTCGATTTATGGTCACTTTGATGATGCCGAGCGTTTCACATTCTTCTCAAGAGCAGTGTTGGAAATGCTTCCTCACATTGATTTCAAACCCGATGTGATTCACTGCAATGACTGGCAGTCTGCACTGACACCTGTATTCTACACAACCATGTATGCAAAAGATCCGTGGTATCAGGGAATCAAGACCGTATTCACCATTCATAACATCCAATATCAGGGAACATACGGTATGGATTTGGTTGGTGATGTTATCGGTTTAAAGCCTGAAGATGCGGGAATTGTTGAATATGACGGTGATGTAAACTTCATGAAAGGTGCAATCGAATGTGCTGATAAGGTAACAACAGTTTCGCCGTCTTATGCGGATGAAATTCTTGATCCTTGGTACAGCCACGGACTCGACACAATTCTTCGTGCAAGGCAGTGGAAACTCCAGGGTATACTCAACGGAATTGACATTGAAAGCTATAATCCCGAAACAGACAGTTCGCTTGAAGTGAACTATAATGCCGAAACGGTATTCGAGGGCAAAAAAGCTAACAAACGACTTCTCCAGGAAAATATGGGTCTTCCGGTCAGAGATGATGTACCTGTTATCGGACTTGTCAGCAGATTGGTTTCTCACAAAGGACTTGACCTTATCAAGGCAGTTTTTGACGAATTCCTTTCAACAACAGATGCCCAGGTTGTTGTTGTTGGTTCCGGTGATTGGCAGTATGAAAACTATTTCAGAGAGCTTACAAATAAGTATCATGATAAAATTGCTGTAAGAATCGGTTTCGTTCCGTCACTTGCAAGAAAAATTTATGCCGGTGCAGATCTTTTCCTGATGCCGTCAAAGAGTGAGCCGTGTGGACTTTCACAGATGGTGGCGCTCAGATACGGAACAGTTCCGATTGTCAGGGAAACAGGCGGACTTCGCGATAGTATCACAGACAGCGGCGATGGCGAAGGCAACGGATTTACGTTCAAGACTTACAATGCACATGATATGCTCGGCGCAATCCACAGAGGTCTTGGTGCATATTGGAACAGAGAATACTGGCCGACGCTCGTTGAGAGAGCGATGGCATGCGACTTTAGTTGGGGCAGAAGCGCAAATGAGTATATTAAGATGTACAAGCAAATCTTAAAGGACTAACATCGGTAAAGCTTTTGGCTACTTTTTCTCAAAAAAATAATGCCAAACGGAGAGGTGTTTGCGCACGGCTATGATGCGGGTGAGCCACTTCTAAGAATATAATTTTACACCGCAGAGGTAACTGGAATGTGACTTCTGCGGTGTATTTTGCATTTATTTCTAAACGTATAAAACGTTTATGTTGGTGTTCTTTAGTAAAACATCATATTGTTTCAAATTGCAGCATTGTTTCTACCCTGTATATAATTGGTACTGCCATTGCATATCATATCATAAAGCATGGTTGTAGATGTAGTAATTTTTCACTTTGAATTGCTCTGTTTACTATATCTAGTATAAAATTTTTAACAGGAAATGATTAATTCAGATTGATAGATACAATATTAAGTGTATGATTTTAAATGTAACCACAATATATAAACAACTTCAAATTTTTTGAAAAAAATCCAAAAAACTTTCAAAAAAGTGTTGACAAACCGTTTCAAAAGTGATAATATATACAAGCTGTCAGCGACGGCAGCGACTTTGAACCTTGAAAATTAAACAACGAGAGTAAAGAAAGTAAGGAAC
>JAMPDR010000045.1 GCA_023665555.1 Ruminococcus sp. | reverse complement strand
GGACATCTTGGAGCACCTCTCCGTCAAAAATGCAAGCATTTTTGCCACCTCTCCTTTCAGGAGAGGCTTAAAAGGCTCGCCCTGAAAGGGGAGCTGTCAGCGAAGCTGACTGAGGGGTGATGACACGAAGTGGCATCCGTGAGAACTGACCGTTTCCACAATCTTTTATGCGAAGCATAATTTTGCCGCGAACAACGTGAGCCTTCCTCTTACCTATAGCACAATCTTCCCCGCAATATGAGCCGTGCGCAAGCACCTGCGGACTGCACATTACCGCAAGCACCAATCTTACCCGCATATTGAAAAAGAAAAACACGGTAAAGCCAGTCGCCTTACCGTGTTTTTTATATCGCTTCTTATTTATTCTGTGCCTTATAATAGTTCATCAGACAGCCTTCAAGGATGATTGTCTTCTCGTCCTCAGTGAGCCCTTTAACATAAAGCGTGATATCCTTAACCTCGTTTGCGGTGATTACCTTTGCAGGAATCTCCTCAATGCCGTTTTTGATGCTCTCGCGAATGTTCGGAACATAAACATAGTCGCCGTCACTGTAGTTGAACTCAGTGTCTTTGTCAATTGTGAACGGAAGAATACCCCAGTTGATGCAGTTTGAACGGTATCTCTTGGTCGCAAACTCATAGCAGATGTTTGCAAAACCGCCGAGCACTTTCTGACATGATGCCGCCTGTTCACGTGCTGAACCATCACCCGGACGGCGAGCAAATACGCATGAACCGAATTGGGTGTGCTTTGCAGTTTCTTCTGCACTGTCTGTTACTTTTGCGAGTACATCAAGAACTTCTTTTGAACCGTTGTTTTCCCTTCTCTTTGCCTCTTCGGCGGCAACTGCTTTTGCTCGCGGAACGTACTGCGGTTCACGACGCGAAAGAGCAAACTCTGAAAGACGAAGCGGATTTGAGCGGTAGCTTGAGGTTTCGCCTGACGGAATCAACTCGTCTGTTGTTGTAACATCGTCATGAAGAACGCATGCAAGTTTAACAAGAAGATTATCTTCAAGCGCGTACATCTGCGGCCAGTCTGTGATGTTTGGACCGAATTTGAGTTCCGATTCAGGCTCTGCCTTGCCGAAACCTTGATATACTCGCTTGTCATATACACCTTGCTCAAAGTTGTAGGTGCTGTCATATTCCGGGATTTCAACGTCTGTTGCGGCAGTAAGAACACCTTTGTTGAGAGCGGTTGCAGCGATTGAACGTGCGTCAACAAGTGCAACACCCGAAAGCTGACCGTCACCCGGCTTGCTGCCCTCTCTGTTCGGGAAGTTACGTGTGGTGTGTCTGATTGAAAGTCCGTTGTTTGACGGAACATCACCTGCACCGAAGCACGGACCGCAGAAGCATGGTTTGAATACTGCACCTGCTTCAAGCAGTTTGCCTTGAACACCGTTTCTGATGAGAGCAAGGTTAACAGGTACGCTTGACGGATAAACTGAAAGTGAGAAATAACCGTCGCCTGTTGATTTGCCGTCAAGGATTGCAGCAGCTTCGCAGATATTTTCAAACATACCGCCTGCACAACCGGCGATAACACCCTGGTCAACGTAGATTTTGCCGTCACGAACTTTATCAGCAAGGCGGAAGTCAACCTTTGAGCCGAATTGAGCCTTTGCCGCATCTTCAACGTCTTTGAGGATTGCCGGATTATTCTGAAGTTCATGGATTGTGAAAGCATTTGACGGATGGAAAGGCAAAGCAATCATGCTTTCAATTTTTGAAAGGTCAATCTTAACCGCCATATCATAGTAAGCAGCCTGTCCCGGCTTGAGTTCCTTGTAGTCAGCAGGTCTGCCGTGTGTTGTGTAGAAATCTTTAACTTTGTCATCTGTCTGCCAAATTGATGAAAGGCAAGCAGTTTCGGTTGTCATAACATCAATGCCGATTCTGAAATCCATGCTGAGGTTTTTAACACCCGGACCGACAAATTCAAGAACCTTGTTTGTTACAAGACCCTCTTTGAATACCTTGCCGCAAAGCGCAATTGCAACGTCGTGAGGGCCGACTCCTCTTTTTGGTGCTCCTTCAAGATATACCATAACAACCTGCGGAGCGTTTATATCCCATGTGTTTTTGAGCAGTTGCTTAACAAGTTCAGGTCCGCCTTCGCCGACACCCATTGTTCCGAGTGCGCCGTATCTTGTATGGCTGTCTGAGCCAAGAAGCATGTTGCCGCACTTTGCCATCATTTCACGTGCATATTGGTGAATGACTGCCTGGTTTGCAGGAACATATATGCCGCCGTATTTTTTTGCAGCCGAAAGGCCGAATACGTGGTCGTCCTCGTTGATCGTTCCGCCGACTGCACAAAGGCTGTTGTGGCAGTTTGTGAGTGCATAGGGAATCGGGAACTCTTTGAGTCCGCTTGCCCTTGCGGTTTGAATGATACCTACATAGGTGATGTCGTGTGAGATGAGAGAGTCAAATTTGATTTGCATTTTTCCCTCATCAGAGCTTACATTGTGGTTGTTTAAAATGCTGTAGGCGATTGTGTCGTTTTTGCTGCCTGCACTGATGCCCATTGAATCAAGCTGTTGCTTTTGTTCAGCAGGTGAGCCGTCAATGATTTTTTCGCCGTCAACAAGATAAACTCCGTGGTTGATAACTTCGATCATGTTAGTCATCCTTTCATATGTGATTTTAGTTTATTAATTAATTGTAATCAGGCATGTATGTGCGTCTGTATATGCTGTTGATTTCGTTGAAATATGCGGTATCGATGCTGTCGAGCGCCTCTTTGCTGATTCTGAAACCCCAGTTGTCATCGGTTGTGCCCGGAGTGTTCATGCGTGCATCTCTGCCGAATCCGCACATATCCTGAACTGCAACGATTGCAGTGTTTGCAGAACTTCTCCAAACTGCTTCAATAACCGCTCTGCATGAGCCGCTGTGTGAACCGCCGTCACCCCAATTGTTGCCGCCGAAGCAGCAATAACGAAGTGCATAGGCACGTTCAGCTTCACTTGCCTCCCAAAGCCAGCCTAAAATAGTGTTGTTATCATGAGTGCCGACATAAGCAACGGAATTTTTCGGATAGTTATGAGGAAGGTGTGTGCTGTCACCGTTGGGATCAAAGCCAAATTGAATAACACGCATACCGGGAAAACCGCTGTCCTCAAGCAGTTGAACAACATCTGTGCCGAAAAGACCGAGGTCCTCTGCGATGATATCTGCATCGCCGAGTGTTGCTGAAACAGCGTTGAACAGCTTCATTCCGGGGCCGTTCAGCCATTTGCCGTTTTTTGCGGTTTCGCTTTCGGCAGGAACTGCCCAATATGATGCAAAAGCACGGAAGTGGTCAATTCTGATTTTGTCATATAATTTAAGTGAGCAGCGCAATCTTTCAATCCACCACTTGTAGCCATCTTTTTCCATCTTATCCCAGTCATAAAGCGGATTGCCCCACAGCTGACCGTCCTGTGAAAAATAGTCAGGCGGCACACCTGCGACCTCTTTAGGCGCAAGAGATTTCGGATTGATTTTGAAAAGTGAAATGTTGCTCCAAACGTCAACGCTGTCACGGCTGACATAAATCGGCATATCGCCAAGCAGGAAAACACCCTTGCTGTTGGCATATTCTTTTAATGTGCGCCACTGTGTGAAAAAGACATATTGCGTGAAAGTGTAAAAATCAATTTCATCGCGAAACTCTTCTTTGTGTTTCAGAGCAATGTCATATTTTGCATATTTTTCATCCCACAGCCACCATGGTTTTTGATCGTGAAAACTTTTCAGCGCTGAAAAATAAGCATAATCACTGACCCATGGATTTTGCTCAGCAAAAATTTGAACAAGTTCTTTTGTGTCAGAACCGATTCTTGAAAAAGCGATTCTGAGTGAGGCAAGTCTTTTTTTTAGTGCATATTGATGCTGAGCGGCATAGATAGTGCCGTCAAATTCGTTTGCCTTGACTTCATCATGTGTCAAAAGTCCGTCGCGTTCAAGCTGACGCGGATCAATGAGGGCAAGGTTGCCTGCAAAGGCACTGAATGAGCAATAGGGTGAACCGCTGTCATCAACAGGGCCGAGCGGCAGAACCTGCCAATATCGGAACTGCATCTGTTCAAGTTTATCAACAAATGAAAATGCTTCTTCACCCATGACACCAAGCCCGAATTTTCCGTTAAGTGAAGTGATGTGCAGGAGAACTCCTGCGGTGCGTAAGTTTTGCATAATTATCTCCGATGCTTCGATGTATGATAAAATTCACTCTATTATACTACTATATTGCAAATCTTTCAAGAAAAATTTTAATGATTATGTTAATGATTATGTTAATATGCGGGAAAGAGATTCAAAGTTATGAATGATTTACCCGCATATTAAAATGAACTGCTTCATTCAGATGATTTTTCTGAATGAAGCAGTGTTCTTACTGTGTGGCTACAGTTACTGTTTTGATTTTTAAAGATTTCTGTTGTCAGATATTTGTGTCACAACAGGTTTTCCGTCTTTGTCGAGCAGGGGAGTAAAACCACCGGGGTATCCGTGTCTTATGTTATATAAATAGTTTACACCTGTTGCTGTGTCTACCCAGATTTGTATAGCATTTGATGTCCCCTGACTGTATACCTTAATGAATCTGTTATTGCCCATTACTTCTTTTCCTCGCTGCTCGTTGTGCTGCCATCTCTGATGTCGATGATTGCATTGCCGCCTGTTGCTTTGGGAAGTTCACCGTTCCATTTTTGAATCTTTTCATATTCAATGAGTCTGTCTGAAATTGACTTTGTGAGAACTTCGTTTGCTTTTGCCTGGGCTGCAGCTTTTTTCTGAGTTGCTTCAGCCTCAGCGTTTGCGGCAATTACCTTTTTCTTTGCCTCGGCCTCGGCAATTACGATTTCCTGCTCCTGCTCAGTCTGGGTTTTGATAAGGTTCTGTTCTGCAACTTGCTTTGCTTCGATTGCTGCGTTAAATTCAGCTGAGAAGTCGAAGTTGACAATGTTGAACTTTTCAATTACAACACCGTATTCATTAACCTTGCTTTCAAGAGCCTCTTTGATTTCGTCACCAACCTGATTACGCTTTGTGATAAGCTGTTCTGCGGTGTATTTGGCAGTGACAGCTTTAACGCTCTCTTTAACAGCCGGCAGAAGAATGATTGTTTCATAGTCCTGACCGATGTTTTTATAGATTGATGCACTCGATTCAAAGCCGATACGATAGTTGACGGCAATGCTGCTGCTTACGGTTTGCAGGTCCTTTGAAACGGCATTAGCTTCAATTTCAATAACCTGAATCTTGTTGTTGATGATTTTAACGTTTTGCACAAACGGTGCTTTAAAGTTCAGACCCTCTGTCATGATTCTGTCGCTCACTTTGCCCATAGTGAGTACAACACCTGTTTTGCCTGCCGGAACAATTGTCAGGCTTGATGCGATGAGCACAACAGCAACAACTGCAATTGCAACGGCTGCAATGATTTTCTTTGAAGCCTTAAAGCTTCTTACGTCTGTAAATTTTTCTGTTCTGTTAATCATAATTTTTAACTCCTTTCTCGTAATCTTTACTTACGATGATTAGATTATATTATAAGTTCACGGGAACTTCAAATATCATTTTAGGACGATTTCTGCCGAATTTGCTCAATTTTTCATGTTTAACTCATGTTTTCTTTGATTTCCTTTTATTTTCGTGATTTTTTGTTAATATCTATAATTAAGCACTTATGCAAGCGTTATCTGTTTGTTCAATGATGAACCGATAAATGCTTAATAATTCTAATTTGAACTTTAAAAAAATGTTAGATATAGTATAATAAAATATATATTGCTAATTCTCATATTAAGGCAGGTGCGAAAAATGTTTATAGATAAGGCGAAAATTTTAATTAAAGCCGGTGACGGCGGTAACGGTGCAGTTGCTTTTCATCGTGAAAAATATGTTGCATCAGGCGGTCCTGACGGCGGTGACGGCGGAAAAGGCGGAGATGTTGTTTTTGTGATTGATGATAACCTGTCAACGCTTGCCGACTTTAAATATAAAAGAAAATATAAGGCGCCGAACGGAAATGATGGTTCGGGTGCAAGGAGAAACGGCAAAAAAGGTGAGGACTTGATCATTCGTGTTCCGCGAGGTACTATCATCCGTGAGGTTGAAAGCGGTGCGGTTATGAGCGATATGTCGACCGATGAACCGTTTGTTGCTGCCAAGGGCGGCAAGGGCGGCTGGGGTAACAGCCACTTTGCAACCGCCACAAGACAGACTCCGCGCTTTGCAAAAAGCGGTGCGGCAGGTGAAGAATGGGAAGTTACGCTTGAACTTAAATTGCTTGCAGATGTTGGTCTGCTAGGTTTCCCGAATGTTGGAAAGTCAAGCTTTATTTCGGTTGTGAGTCAGGCCAAGCCGATTATTGCAGACTATCATTTCACAACTATAACACCGGTTTTGGGTGTTGTTTCAATGGGTGAAGGCAGTTCATTTGTTATTGCTGATATCCCGGGTCTTATTGAGGGCGCCAGTGAGGGTGTAGGACTCGGACATGAGTTTTTGCGTCATGTTGAGCGCTGTCGCATGCTTCTGCACATTGTTGACGTTGCAGGCAGTGAGGGCAGAGATCCAATAGAGGACTTTGAAAAAATCAACCTTGAACTTGAAAGGTTCAATCCTGAACTTGCTGAGTGTCCGCAGATTGTTGCAGGCAATAAAATCGACCTTGCAACTGATGAACAACTTAAAAGGTTCAGAGAATATATCGAGGGCAGGGGTTATCAGTATTTTGAAATGTGTGCACCAATTGTTGAGGGTACAAAAGAGGTAATCAATGCAGTTGCGGCTAAACTTTCAACTTTGCCGCCTGTCAGAAGATATGAAAAAGAAGAAATTCCGCTTGAAGTAATAATGAAAAAGCAGAACACAGGCTTTGAGATTACAGTTGAAGATAACATATATTACGTTGAAGCTCCGTGGCTCATTCGAGTTATAAGCCAAGTTAACCTTGAAGATTATGAGTCACTGCAATATCTTCAAAGAGTACTGATTTCAAGCGGCATCATCGACGCTCTTCGTGAAAAAGGCATTGAAGAGGGCGATACGGTTAATATTTATGATATTGAATTTGATTTTGTAAACTAAAATATAATGATGAGTTAGGAGCGTATATAATGAGGAATTAGGAGTGAGGAGTTATAGTCGCGGGGAAAACAGCAACAATTTTTAATCATTAAACCGCGAAAAGTAACGAGATACTTCGGTTAGAAAGTTATTATAATAACAAGCTATAAAATAGTTACTATCTATCTTTGCGGGAGAAAAGCTGACGCGGGTAGTCACTTAACCGCAACCTTCGTTCCTCACTCCTAACTCCTCATTCCTAATTGTTATGGTAAGATTATAATGAACAGATTTTATGATGAAAAGTGTGACCCGAAACAACTCAGTCCTTTGACGCTTGCTTTTATCGGCGACACGGTTTTTGATTTGTTTGTGCGTGAAAAACTGGTTTGTGAGGCTAATCGACCTGTCAGGAAACTTCATCAACTTGCAGTATCTCAGGTGAATGCGGCAGCACAGGCAGGCTTTGTTAAAATTATTGCTCCGCATTTAAATGAAACAGAATTTTCAGTGTTGAAACGAGGAAGAAATGCTCATACTAATCATAAGGCAAAAAATGCCGGCGAAGGTGATTATCATGCGGCTACCGGTTTCGAGGCACTGATTGGATATCTTTATCTTGACGGTCAGCTTGATCGCATACGAGAACTTTTTGAACTGATACAAAACGAAAAGAATCAGACTTGAATCAGCAACACTTTCGCTTTTAAATTTGATTAGCGAGGGTGCTCAAAATGAAAGAAGCAAAGCTTAAGCACACACTGATGGATTTGTTGATGATAATCGCAGGCTCTGTTTTGTTCAGTATAAGTGTTAACATGTTCTCTGTTCCAAATGGTATAGTGCAGGGCGGCTTGACAGGCGTTTCAATCATGCTCAATCGATTGTTTTCATTCATTCCTGTCGGTACTGCGATTTTCGTGCTTAACATCCCGTTATTTATATCGGGATATCTGAAAATCGGCAAATCGTTTATTCTGAAAACGGCTGTTGCAACTTTTATTTTCAGTTTTGCAATTGATATCGGAGAACTGTTTATTCCTGCCTATACAGGCGATTCAATTCTTGCAGCATTGTTTTGCGGAGTGTTTTCAGGCTCCGGACTTGCTCTTGTTCTGATATCCGGAGCAACAACAGGCGGCAGTGAGATAATAGCCATGCTCGTCAGGCGAAAAGCACCGAACGTGTCCATTGGAAGAATGATATTGATTGTTGACCTTGTGATTATTGCGGTTTCTTATCTTGTTTACCGCAACTTGGAAAGCACAATGTATGCGGCGGTTGCTTTGTTTGTTTCGTCAAAAATGATAGATTTTATTATAGTCGGCATGAGTCATAACAAAATGATTTTTGTTGTGACCTCAGTTCCGCAAAAAATTGCAACTGCTGTGCTGACTAAGATGCATCGAGGTGTTACTGTTCTTTCTGCAAAAGGCGGATACACAGGTGAAGAAAAAAGTGTTATTTTCTGCGTTGCGAGAGCATCTGAAATTTCAAGGATAAATCGCCTTATTGCTGAAATCGACAGCAAGGCATTCAGCGTCATCAGCGATGTCGGTGAGGTGTTCGGCGAAGGATTTAAATAATTAGGTACTTGCGTACGGCTAATATTGCGTGTAAGATTGTAAAATGATGTAGGATTCAGTCCGCAAATTGAAGTAAAAAGTAATGTATGGTCGCAGGTAAAACATCTGCAATTTTGAGGTTTTAGTCTGCGAAAATCAATACTACACATTGGTTAGAGATTTATTATAATAACAATAAATTAATTGCTAATTATATCTGTGGTGAAAGACTTAATCTTAGCCGATTATTTTTTCGCGACATTAATTCCTAATTAAAAAATTCCCGCGATTGACTGCATCGGGCGGCAATTAATATTTTGTTTATTTAGCAGTCGGAAAGGTTTGGTATTATTATGAATTTTAAAACTTTGCAAAATGGTATTTCAGAGGGATATTGCCTTATTAAAAGTGTTGACAGAAAACTGAACGTGAAGGGTGTGCCGTATCTTGACATGATTCTTTGCGATAAGAGCGGAGAAATCAATGCAAAGCTGTGGGATTACAATGAATACATCCACGGAAAATACAGTGTAGGCGAATTGATTAAGATCAGAGGGTCGATAACTCAATATAACGGAGTTGATCAGCTGAGAGTAGATAAAATCAGAGCAGTTGCGGAAACTGATAACATTGACATAAGCGAACTTGTACCGTCTGCTGAATATCCCGGAAAATTTATGCTTGATGAAATATATCTTTACATATCAAAGCTTCAGGATGAAGAATTGAAAAAACTTACTCATGCAATTGTTAAGGATAACGAGGAACAGCTGCTTTATTGGCCTGCTGCATATAAACTGCATCATGCAATGCGCGGCGGACTTCTTTATCACACGCTTTCAATTTTGCGCATGGCTGAAAGTGTGTGCAGAATTTATCCGTGTGCTGATAAGGACTTGCTTTTTAGCGGTGCAATTTTGCACGACATATGTAAAATTGATGAATTTGACACCAGCAGTGCCGGTATCGTAACAAGCTATTCAGTCAGAGGTGAACTTCTGGGACATCTTGTTATGGGTGCAATGAAAATCAGTGAAAAAGCGAAAGAACTCGGTATTTCAGAAAAGACTGCAATGCTGCTTGAACATATGGTCATTTCACATCACGGCTCGCCGGAATACGGTGCCGCAGTTCGTCCTATGTTCCTTGAAGCTGAAATTTTAAGCCAGCTTGATACGCTTGATGCAACCATTTTTGAAATATCATCAGCTGTTTCGGCAGTGGGCGATAACGAGTTTACTCAAAGGCAGTGGGCACTTGATAACCGCAAACTTTTTAACCATGCAAGAAAAGAAATATTCCCAAAAGCAAATTTGGAATAAATTGTCAGCCAAAAAAGGAAGAAAAAGCAGAGAAATTGCTTAAATAGTGTTGCTTTTTATCAAAAAAAATGCGATAATAGGCATAATCGATAGGTATGTTTATGTCTGCTGATTAAAAAGGAGAACATGATGAGAGTTATTACAGGCATAGCCAGAGGACGCAGGCTTATTACACTTGAGGGTGATGATGTACGTCCGACAACTGATAAGGTTAAGGAAGCTCTTTTCAGTATCATTCAGTTTGAACTTGAGGGCAGACATGTGCTTGATCTTTTTGCTGGTTCGGGGCAGCTTGGAATTGAGGCGCTTTCACGCGGAGCGAAATCGGCTGTCTTTGTTGATAAATCGAAAAAAAGCATTGAGATAGTGAAATCAAACCTTAAAACAACAGGCCTTGAAAAAAGTGCAGTTGTTGTTAACAGCGACAGTATAGCTTTCCTCAAAACAAGGCGCGAGAAGTTTGACATAGCGTTTCTTGATCCGCCTTATTCAAAAGGTATTTTACAGCAAGCACTTGAGTTTGTTCCAAACGTGATGAGTGAATCGGGTGTTATCATTTGCGAGTCACCTAAGGAAGAGGTTCTCCCCGAATCAATCGGAGAGTTCATGCTGACAAAAAGATATAGCTATGGAAAAATGTCTTTGACGACCTATCGCAGAACTTGTGACGATTGAGCAAGCAAGGCAGCAGGGAGATGTGATATAATTATCATGGAAAGAATCGCAATTTGCCCCGGAAGTTTTGATCCGATAACCAATGGACATCTTGACATCATAACAAGAAGTGCCAAACTTTTTGACAGAGTAATTGTTGTTGTTATGTCAAATTATCGAAAAGTGAATTCATCGCTTTTCACTGTTGAAGAGAGAATGGAACTTATACGTAGATGTATAACAGATATGCCGAATGTTGAAGTTGATTGTTATATGGGTTTGCTTGCTGACTATGTTCGGATTAAAAATGCATCTGCAATTGTTAAGGGACTCAGAGTTGTTTCCGACTTTGAAGATGAATTTCAGCAGGCATTGATTAATAAGAAACTCAATGATCAAGTTGAAACCGTGTTTATGGCCGCAAGTTCAGAAAACATGTTTTTAAGTTCAAGTGTAATAAAGCAGGTTTGTCAGCTTGGCGGAGATGTGGCTCAGTTTTTGCCGCAGGAAATAAGCAAGGATATTATAGATAAGCTTTCAATTTAAAATATAAAGAATCAGTAAATGAAAGGAATGATTACCATGGCATTTAACTACGAAGAGGAAGAAGAGGAAGTTCTCACTTTCAACGGATTTCCCGATGACGACGAAGACGATGATGAAGAATATGAAGATGTAACAGAATTTGGCAGATATGACGAAGAAGAACTTGCAACCAGATGGGGTTCACTTGATTTTGAGGGTCTGCTTTTGGAATTTGAAAGCATATTGGCATCTTCAAGAAAATTCTTCTTCTCTAAAAGGAAGAGAATCATTGACGGCGAAGAAATGATGAATCTTGCAACTTTGATTCAGGATAAACTTCCGAATGAGATTGTTGAAGCAAAGAATGTTATCAACAACAGAAACAATATTGTTGCAGGTGCTAAGCAGAATGCAGATGCAATCATAAAAGCTGCCAATGAATACAGCGCAAAAACAAACGAAGATGCAAATACAAGAGCGAACCAGATTATCGCAAGTGCTCAAAAGCAGGCAGAAGAAATGGTTGCTACTCATAACATTACTCAGCAGGCAAGAATTGCCGCTGAACAAATCATTGCCGAAGCAAGAGCAAAGGCAGATGAAATTGTTACCGGCACAAATGCAGGCTGTGAAGAGTACATTGCCAAGGTTATGGAATGGGCAAGTGCAGGAATGTCAGGCTCAAACGAATATGTTCAAGGTGTGCTCAATGCTTCTAAGAAGGTATTCCGTGATAGTATAACAGGCATTGATCAGGTTCTTCAAAACTACGGTGCGGACTACGAAAGAAGGATTTCAGATCTTAAAAGAGGTCCGAACGTAAAATTGAAATAATTTCTACTTAAGCTTAAGCGGATTGTCCACAAAAGACAGTCCGCTGACTTTTATGATAATTCGTAATGCTTAATGCGTAATGCGTAATTGCGGGGAAGATTGTACCAGCTGTAAGCAATAGTCCGCAAAGAAAGCTCACTGCGTTCGCAGCTATTTCGTAGGGGTGGGGTGTCCGGTGGACACCTTTGGGCATCGCCCAAAACACCGACCGAGGCGGCAGCCGAGAAACGACCCCATGTGGTCGACCTGAACCTTACCTTAGCACTATTTTCAAATAAATGATGATTAAAACAATCTACCAATAAGACTACAAATAAAGACAGCCGACAAAGCCCCGGCTGTCTTGAATCTCTATGATTATGGTGAACAGTCTAACTGTAACCGAACGTATTTTGTCATTATTGTACGGCGTCCAAAGGACATGGAGGTTAGTACAAACTTACCTATAGCAAATTACGGCAAAAATCGGAACGATTTTTGCCGTTTTTTTGCGTACGTCAGAGTTTCTTTTTGGTTACTTTTTTTTGAACGCAGAAAAAGTAACTGCCAGTCAGCACTGCGTGTAGGTAATAAGTAAGAAGTATTAGTGAAAAAGTGCGGTCGCGAAAGATATTGTTACAATATGGAGTTTTCGTCCGCGGAGAAAAGTAACGATGTAAACAAGTATTAAAAATTAGAATCTAAAAATTAACAGTTACAGCATTCCGCGGATGCAATTTAAAATATGTCACTGCCTTATCCGCGACCAAACCTTTTCACTATTACTTATTACATATTACTTCTGCGTAGCAGCTGCTCCGTTTTGCGCGGAACAGCTGTACTTTTATCAAATTAGTTTTGAGCATATTGTTTTCCGATTTCAATGCCCTTTTCAAGTGCGTTTATGTTAAGAGCAAGGATCTCCGGTTTCTTTGCTTTGAATTTATCTTCAAGTGATTCAACAAGAATCTCTTTACTGACAGCGCCTGTCGCACCAACAAGAATACCGAGCAAAACCGTGTTTGCGGCTTTTACCGTTCCGAGTTCAATGGCGATGTCATCCACGGGTGCGCTTATGACAGTTACATCGTTGCGCTCAATCGGACTTTTGATTCTGCTGGAGTTGATTAGCAAAATTCCGCCTTGTTTAACGGCATTTGCATATTTTTTATATGCAAGTTCGTTCATTACGATGAGATTGTCACATCTTGTTGGGAGCGGAGAGATGATTTCATCATCGCTGATTATAACAGTACATTTTGCACTGCCGCCACGCTGTTCTGGACCATATTCGGGCAGATATGTTGAATGTTTGTTCATGTCGATTGCAGCGTGAGCAAGAGAGATGCCTGCGCTCATGATTCCCTGACCGCCTGAACCTGAAAAAATAAATGATTTTTTCATTGCTTAAACCTCCGTATCCTTAAAGATTCCCGGTGTGAAATATGGGATTGTGTTGGTGTTCATGTATTCGAGTGTGTCAAGAGGAGTCATTTTCCAGTTGGTAGGACAGTTTGTGAGAAGTTCAACAAATGTGAATCCTTTGCCTGCCAATTGGAGTTCAAAAGCCTTTTTGATTCCCTTGCGCGCATCGTTAACACCTTTTGGTGAATTGAGCGCAAATCTTGCAACATAAGCAGGAGCAGGCAGTTGAGAAATAAGTTCACACATTTTAAGCGGATATCCTGTTGTTTGAGGATCTCTGCCATAGATGGTTGTTGTGGTTTTTTGACCGATGAGAGTAGTGGGAGCCATCTGGCCGCCCGTCATACCATATGTCTGATTGTTTGCGAAAATAACGGTGAAGTTTTCACCTCTGTTTGCCGCAGACATGATTTCGGCAAGTCCGATTGCTGCAAGGTCGCCGTCACCTTGATAGGCAAAAACAAGTCTGTCGGGACTTGTGCGTTTTGCGCCTGTTGCAACAGCAGGTGCTCTGCCGTGAGCCGCACCGAGAATATCGCCGTTCCAATAAAGGAGGTTGAGTGCTGAGCAACCAACGGAAACAACATTGACTGCATTTTCCTTTTGATTGAGTTCGTCAACAACATCGGCAACAAGTTTTGTTGCAAGAGAATGTAAACAGCCGGGGCAATATCCGCTCGGAGTAGGCTGTAATGAACTTGGTCTTTTATATTCTGCCATTATTTTGCTCCTCCTGTAACTATTTTTTCAATTGCCTGACGTACACCGTCATCGTCAAGAAGTATACCGCCCGATCTGCCATATTCATAAACGGGGCAACGTTCCATAACTTGAAGTTCAATGTCCTCGCGCATTTGAGCAGGAATTGTCATTTCAATGTCAATGATGCCTTTAACCTGATTGTAGTCAAGGTCGTGTATGCATTTTTTCGGGAACGGATAGAGCGTGATGGGTCTAATCATGCCTATTTTGTGACCCTGTTCGCGAAGTTCGATGACTGCTTCTTTTGCAACTCTTGCCGCAATGCCGTATGCAACAACAACGTATTCTGCATCTTCAAGCATGAATGTATCAACCTTGACATCGTTCTTTTCCCATGATTTATAAAGCATACCCGACATTGCGTTGATTTGTTCAAGAACAGGCTCAGTGTATATCGGAGTTATGATTGCATTTTCTTTTCTGCCGTTTTCGCGTGAAAGACTCCATGCATCAGTGTTTTTCTTGTTAGGATCTTTCATCGGCGGAAGAGTGACTTCCTCCATGATGTTGCCCAGACATCCATCCATGAGTATGAGAACGGGATTTCTGTCTTTTTCTGCAAATTCCCATGCGTCATAAACGAGATCAACGGCTTCCTGTGCCGACCACGGAGCAAATACCATTGTATGGAAACCGCCGTGACCGAGTGCCTTTGTTGCCTGAAGATAGTCAGATTGCGCAGGCTGAATTGAGCCAAGTCCGGGACCTCCTCGGCTAATGTTGACGATAACAGCAGGTAAACGTGCTGATGCAAGATAGGAGATACCCTCTGCTTTAAGGCTGATACCGGGGCCTGATGAACTTGTCATTGATCGCGTACCCATTGATGCTGCACCGTAAACCATATTGATAGATGCAACTTCACTTTCACCTTGAACGAATGAACCGCCAACTTCGGGAAGTCGCCATGAAAGATATTCGGGAATTTCATTTTGCGGAGTTATAGGATAGCCTGCGAAGAAACGACAGCCGCCTCTGACAGCAGCTTCTGCAATTGCCTCGCAGCCTTTCATAAATCTTTTTTCCATATTTATATACGTAACCTTTCCGACTGCAAATTAAAATGTTGATCACTCTGCCGCAGTCTGGCAGATGGAAGTGCCCGATTGCTTATTTTTTAGGAAGTTCGATTGCAGCATCGGGGCACATTGACGCACAGATACCACATGAGATGCATGCGCTTTCATCGGTGACGACCGGGAAGAAAAAGCCTCTAACGCTTCGTTCCTTACCCATTTCAAGAATGTGCTTGGGGCAGAATTTAATGCAATATCCGCATCCTTTGCAGTAAAGGGGGTTAAGAGTAATCATTGTTTTCAACATCTCCTTTTGTTGCTGCGACGAAGCAGCATTGCGATAATTATTAATATTGTAGCATGATAACAACTGTTTGTAAAGAAGAAAAAAGAATAATATTGTTATATAAGCAAGAATATATTATATAAATTAACTAAAAAATAACATAATTAAGTTAATAATTTTACAATTATATATAAATTGTTTGTAAATATACAAAAAATTAAATATTTACTTGACAATATCGTTGACAGGTGATAGAATAAACCTATCAAACAAGTAGGTTTGATAGGAATAAATGAAAAAACGGAGGCGAATATCGTGAGATATAGATATAATGAAATGAGCGGACGATGTTGCCGCTTAAAATAACATCATATACTTAAATAAAAATAATCAACATATTATAATAAAAAGGAGTAATAACCATGAAAATTTATGAACAATTAACTGATCTTATCGGAAACACACCACTGCTTAAGGCATCTAACTTTGCAAAGAAAAACGGAGTTGAGGATGCAACAATATTGACAAAACTTGAATATTTCAATCCGGCGGGAAGTGCAAAGGATCGGATTGCAAAAGCTATGATTGAGGATGCAGAAGAGAAAGGAATATTAAAGGAAGGCTCTGTAATCATTGAACCCACAAGCGGTAACACAGGTATCGGACTTGCAGCGGTTGCAGCGGCAAGAGGATATAAAATTATTCTCACCATGCCCGAAACCATGAGCGTTGAGCGCCGCAATCTTCTTAAGGCATACGGTGCTGAGATTGTACTTACAGAGGGAACTAAGGGCATGAAAGGTGCAATTGAAAAAGCAAATGAAATTGCAAATGAAACACCCAACAGCTTTATCCCCGGTCAGTTTGAAAACCCGGCTAACCCTGCGGCACACCTTGCACACACAGGTCCTGAAATTTGGAACGACACTGACGGAAAGGTTGATATTTTCGTTGCAGGAGTCGGAACAGGCGGAACGATTTCGGGCGTCGGTGCATATCTCAAATCAAAGAATCCCGATGTAAAGATTGTTGCTGTTGAGCCGGCAACTTCACCGGTGCTTTCAAAGGGTGTTTCAGGTCCGCATAAAATTCAAGGAATTGGTGCAGGTTTTGTTCCAAACACACTTAACACTGAAATTTATGATGAGATTTTTCCTGTTGAAAATGACTATGCTTTTGAATATGGCAGAAGTTTTGCAAGAAGTGAGGGCATTCTTGTTGGTATCTCTTCAGGTGCTGCACTTTATGCCGCGGCTGAAATTGCAAAGCGTCCCGAAAACAAAGGCAAGGTTATAGTTGTTCTTCTTCCGGATACCGGTGACCGCTATCTTTCAACACCGCTTTTTGCATAATTGAATAATGTAAAACATTTCCCGATGAACCAATCTGCGTTCATCGGGAGTTTTTTTGAAATTATGCGTTTGAAACTTGTGCTATATATAAGATGGAGTCCGCAGAGAAAAATTAGGAATGAGGGTGTTTGCGCACGGCTAATATTGCGGGGAGGACTGTCCTTGTTGAAAGATTTAGTCCGCAAAGATAGATAGTAAATGATTTATAACTTGTTGTTATAATAAATTGCTAATCGAAGCATCTCGTTGCTTTTTACGGTTGAGTGATTTAAAATTGTTGCTATTTTTTCTAGCGACCTTAATTCCTCATTCATTTATGCTGTCGGATAAACCAACTTGTCCACGGTCCAGCCGTCAAGTACTTTAACCATGGCGGCGGCCTCTTTTTTTGCTGTGGCAAGGTCATGATCACGGTAGTTTCCGCATTCCTTTTCACTGACACCGGGAACTTCTCCCTCAAAATCAGCGCAGAATTTCAAGGCTTGCACTGCTAAGTCAATAGCCTGTTTCGGTGAAACGCTATCTCTTGTGATAAAATAGAATCCTGTTCTGCATCCCATAGGACCGAAATAGATGATACTGTCGGCAAATTCGCTGTTTCTGACAAATGTTGCAAACAGATGCTCAATTGTGTGGATTGAACCGTTCGTCATAACTTCTTCTTTGTTAGGCAATCTCATTCTGATATCATATGTAACAGCATCGCCGTCAACTCTTGATGTGTACATGCCCTTAGGTAAAATTGTGTGGTCGATTGTGAAACTTGCAATTTTTTTCATTGGTATTATCCTTCCTTAGTTTAGCGCGGTTGTGCCGTTCTTTTCAAAAAGTCTGTTCACAGCATCGGCAAGACCGCTGTTTATGTCTTTTTTCAGTTCGGGATCATCGGCGAAAATCCGTCTTGCCGCCGTTTGTGTTTGTCGGAGTGTCACCATATCCTCAAGCAGGTTTGCAATTCTCATTTCGGGAAGTCCCGATTGTCTTGAGCCGAAGAAATCACCGGGACCTCTCAGTTTTAGATCCTCGTCGGCAATTAAAAAACCGTCGTTGGTTCTGCACATGATTTCAAGTCGCTTTTTTGCAGTGTCACCCTGTGCGTCACTGATGAGAACACATGAAGATTTTTCGCTACCGCGTCCGACTCTGCCGCGTAACTGGTGAAGCTGTGAAAGTCCGAATCTGTCGGCATTTTCGATTACCATCAAAACAGCATTTGGAACATCTATGCCGACCTCTATAACCGTTGTTGAAACAAGAAGTTGAATGTTTCCGACGGAGAAATCCTCCATGACTTGCTTTTTATCCTTAGGCTTCATTTTTCCATGTAGTAACCCTACTTTGTAGCCAACGAATTCTCTTTTTGCCAACTGTTCGGCATATTGCGCCGCGGCAGTAAGTTCGGCTTCACTTTCTTCAACAAGCGGACAGACAATATATGCCTGTAAGCCTTTGTCTAGATGCTTTTTAACAAAATTGTATACCCTTTTGTGGTAAGACGAATCAACGGCATATGTACTGATTTTCTGTCTGCCTTTGGGCAGTTCATCTATAATCGACACGTCCAGATCGCCGTAAATTATAAGTGAAAGTGTTCTCGGAATCGGCGTTGCAGACATAACGAGTACATGCGGGTTTTGTCCTTTTTCGCTAAGCGAACCTCGCTGCTTGACTCCGAAACGGTGCTGTTCATCCGTTACAACCAGTCCGAGCGAGGAAAACTTAACATCGTCCGTGATGATTGCATGTGTTCCCACAACAACATTAACGCTGTCATCAGCGATTGCTGTTTTGACTTCGTTTTTCTTTTTTGCAGTCATTGAGCCTGTGAGAAGTGCAACATTAATATTATCAGGCAGCATTTTGCTTAGCGTATTGAAATGCTGAACAGCCAGGATTTCTGTTGGTGCCATGAGTGCGCATTGATATCCGTTTCTGACAACTGAATAGATAAGAGAGGCGGCAACTACTGTCTTTCCCGAACCGACATCGCCTTGCACAAGTCGGTTCATTGGTTCATGCTTTTTCATGTCATTCACGCAGTCGTCAATTGTCCTTTGCTGTGCGCCTGTGAGTGAAAAGGGAAGGGATGCGGTGAACTCATTGCTGAAATCTTGGCTGATAACTGCTCCTGTTTGCTGGCGATTACGCTTTCTCAGTTTAAGCAGTCCTGCCTGTAAAACAAGCAGTTCTTCAAAAATCAAACGCTGTTTAGCAATTTGTATATCTTTCTCAGACTTCGGAAAATGAATACTGCTTAACGCGTATTGTTCATGACAAAGTTTATATTCACGTCTGATAAAATCAGGTATCGGATCTATGCCGGCAATTTCACGGTGAGCATGCAAGGCATTTTTCATGATTTTTTCAATTGTCTTTGAGCGAAGTCCTGCTGTTTGCGGATAAATCGGAGTTAGTGTTAATGATTCGTCAAACGGCTCAATCAGTGGGTTGGTCATTTCAAATTCATGAGTAAGAGTTTCCGTTACCTTTCCCATGAAAAAATATTCTTTGCCTGTTTCAAGTGCGGAGGCAGCATATTTGTTGTTGAAAATTGTTATATGCATAATTCCTGTTTCATCAGTGGCAACTGTTTTATAGATAGTCATGCCCTGACGAATTCTGTCGCCGTGAGCAGGGTAACCGATGATTGCCTTAACGCAGCATGTACTTCCTGCCGTGAGTGATGATATCTTAACAGGATTGCTGAAATCAAGATAGGTGCGCGGATAGAAATGAATAAGTTCATAAAGATTATGTATGCCGAGTTTTTCGAGCAGCTTGGCTCGTTTTTCGCCAACTCCCTTGACGTATTGCACGGGAGTATCATACTTGTTCAAATTTATCACCTGCACTTTTCAATTGGAAGTTAGGAACTTAATTCAATTAGGAATTAGGAATGAGGAGTTGTGGTCGCGAAGAAACCGACAATCAAATTTAAATCACTCGTCCGCAAAATTAAATTACATATATCGGTTAGAAAGCTAATATAACAGCAAGCTTAAAAATGTTTGCTATCTATCTCTGCGGTTGAGAAGCTAACAGTTGACGATTGCTTACTCGCGACATTCGTTCCTCACTCCTAACTCCTCATTCCTCATTTATCACTGAACCTGCTTATTAGCCTCAAGCTCCATATTGTCGATTTTTATGTCGGTCAGTGCGCCGTATCGAAGTGCAAAACCGATTGCGTGGTTCGGTACGTTTGTGTGAAGATGCACCTTTATGATTGAATCATCAGGGACAACGGCAATGCTGTCGCCAATCTTTTTTAGGTCACTTTCAAGTGATGAAGCGGGGAACGAGTTTGTTCTGTTGATGATGAATTCAGTGCAATAGGTATAATCAACAGCCTTCGGATTATTTGCGACTGTCTGCGCCGCCTTGCGAAATGTTGCCTGATTTACTGCATCTTCGGCAGATAATGTTTTTCCGTTGAGCACTTCATTAACTGCACTGATAATAAGGCAAAGTCCTTTTGCACCGGAATCCTGGACGTTTGCATTTTTCAGCACGTCAAGTGAATAACGAGTTTGTTCAAGCGCAACCATTGAATCTTCGGCAATGCGCTGCCATGCCTGGTCGAAATTTTCATCTGTGAGATTATCACAGGTCTGTTTTGCTGTGAGCACGATTGACAGAATTGTTCCCTCATAAACGGGGTTGGATAAGACTGAGCCTGCCATTTTCAGCGCGGAATCAAACGCACTGCTGAGCAGAGCGGTAGTCATACCTTCCTTTTTGACGTTATCAGAGAAACCTTTGAACAGAATTGAAAGTATAACTCCCGAATTTCCTCTCGCATTGCGAAGAAGTGTTTTTGAGAATTTTTCCAGAATCTCGCCAACCCGTTTGTCTTTGTCATTTTTGATTGCTTCAACTCCGGCTTTCATTGTACGAACCATGTTCGAACCTGTGTCTGAATCCGCAACGGGGAATACATTCATCATATCAAGTTCTGTGCGATGAATGAGAAGTTTGTTGTATCCCGAATACAATGCATTGATGAGTTGTTCGCTGTAAGTCATAGTTTTCTCCCTTTTCTTATAACATTTGGCAGAAAACACAAATTAAACTCATCACTATGTTGGTAATCGGTTTCTGAATTCAATCGGTGTTTTCCTTAATTTTCTTCGTTTTCTTTAGAAACTCCATGAGTAGATGTTGGCAAACATATTATTTTCGTTACCGTTGCCTTCATATTTAATTTCCCTTGAATAGTGTGCCGTACCGTAGCGATAGCAAATAGGTATGAACGGTTTATATTCATTGAAAACCTGAACAAAGGTCGATATATCAATTTTGCCACTTA
>JAMPDR010000044.1 GCA_023665555.1 Ruminococcus sp. | reverse complement strand
CGTTGATTGTTTCCAAATATGACGGCTCTTTTTTGAAAAACACTGCACCCGAACCGAAAAACGGTTCTAAATATACTTTGTGTTCGGGAAAATGCGATACTATCCAATCACCCAATCGCCATTTTGCTCCGGGGTATTTTAATATTGCTTTCATGCCCTCATACCGCCAACAATTAATCAGACAAATAATCTTTAAGCATAAAATCTTTTGCTTTGGTGTAAAATTCCTTTGAAACCTCAAAGCCATATGCTTTTCTTCCTAGTTCGGCAGCAGCTCTTAACGTTGAACCGCTTCCTGCAACAGGATCAATAACCACATCGCCCTCATCTGTGAATATCTCAATGAGTTTTTTAAGAACAGAAACAGGCTTTTGAGTTGGATGGATTTTAGGATATTCTTTAGAACTATCTCTCTTCCACTCAAACCAGTTGAATATCATATGGTTTTTGCCGTTTTCATCTACGTTGTTAAACTTCGGCAGTTTTTCTCTGTACAACACGACTGCATATTCCGTTGCCCCTACAATTTTCATATTTGCTTTAAGCACCTGCGCCGAATAATTCTTACAAAATACAAGCGGATAACTCTTTTTGAAGCCGTGTTTTGCTCCGTATTCAATAACAGTCGGTATTTGCTCAAATGCACAAAAAACAATCATTGCCGGGGCTTTACCTTTTTCTTTTGGTTCTTTGATTAACAGCCTGTTACAGAAATGCATATATTCAGCTATTTTAAACTGTCCGTCACCATTAAAAAATGTTGATGCAGCTTTCTTACTTTCGCCGTTTTTGTTATCTCCGCCTACATACCATTCAGGATTTGAAGCATAGGCGTTGACACCCAAGTTATACGGAATATCAGCTATAACAAGCTGGGCTTTAGGTATGTTATACCTCTTAAAATTTTGAAAATTATCATGATATAGTTCTACTGTCATTTTTTATACCTCCAGTTTCCAATCTTTGCTACGTACCGCAAACGCATCACCGCACTGAATAATGTCGGGGTAATTGTCATTTGCAACGGTCATAGCATATTTATCAATTTCATATGCGTAGTATCTGACATTGGTAAATCCCATTTTGTCCAAACAATAGCGACCTGTACCGATACCGTCATACATTGACAGAACAACGATTTCTTCATCTTTCGGAACATCTTTCAGTGCGTGGTTCAGCAGATGAATAATCACCTCTGCTGTCCAGCCGTTGCCTAAACCCTTGTAGGCTTGTGTTGCAGATACGGCTTTGCAGTAATCATCGGGCAATGTCTGCAATCGGCAGCATTCAGTCACTGTCATTTTGCGGATAATGTAATAGCCGTCAATCAGCTTAATCGGATATTGCTTGTCCTTGATTGTAATTTGACCGTTTCGGACTTCGTAAACGGGATATGTTTTACCGTCTGCACAGCTTACGGCTTTGGTTGGGATTCCGTCAGCAAATTCAACAGGTATTGCATACAATCCTGTTTTTGCGCCCATGCCGCCGCCATTGCCGCATAATGCAGTGGATTTTCCGTCAATGCTGTAAATTCTGTACTGCTTGGAATCGTGTTTCTGATTCTTTGCGTTGTTAGGATATGTGCCGATACGTACAGGCTCTGCAACCATATTTCTTTGAGAACGTTCTATTGTATTCCACGGCACAGCACCGTTATATGATGCTGTTAATGTAAATGATTTATCTTTAGATGTTAAATTTTCACCAGAACCAAGTACATCTTTCAGCAATATTCCTCTGTCCCTGGGCTGTTCAATATCACCGAAATTTGTAACATAAAAACGTTGCCTGTTCTGTGCCGAAACCAACGCTGAATTGATGTATGTAAACCGTGCCATCGGATCTGTTCCGACACCTAATTCAAATGCGATTTGGTCTTTGATTGCCTGTGCAGCTGATTTATTGTTTTCATACAGAAACAAATCAGGCTTAAACTTTTCTTTTGCAATCAGATAGTTTTCAAACAGTTCCCAGCCTATGCCCTCAGGCTTGGTTTCTCTGTTGTTCTTCTGGGCGATAGACCAATGCGTGCATGGACTGCCACCGATTAGTAGTTTTAGCATTTAGTGCTTTTTCCTTTCCCTAACCGGCACACCGTTAGTAAACAGCGGATATTTTGACGTATACTCCAACGCTCTGATAATGTCGGTCTGATGGTTTATCTGTTCTTGTGCCATGTTTAACTCAGCTTTAAGCTTCCTGTTTTCAGCTCGCATTGCTTTATTGCTGTCGATATACTCTTCAATGATATCTGACAGCCAACAAACAGCCGCAATAAATGCGAAAAAAACTATCATTGTTCCTATGATTCTTATGTACCACATAATATTTCATTCCTCCAGTAACTCTAAAATTGCTCGCCTGCGTAATTTTAAATCAAGTAATAAATCGTCATATTGTGCAATTTCATCTTGATATTTCAAAAATGCCTCGTTTGCCTTTCGTGCGATGCGTTCTTTTTCTTTTAGCCTTTCACGTACTGTTGCGAAGTTAACATAGTCAGCTTCAATTTCTATCAACATTTTTCTGTATATTTGTTTGTCCATTGGCTTTATCTCTTTTCACTTGATAAATCTTAAAACGTCTTTTCGATATATTCAAATAATTGACAAGCAGATATGTACAATATCCGTCAATCAGCACCATGTTTTCGTCAACAAATATTGGACTTAGCTTTTGACCGTTTAGAAATTTAGTGCGTTTAGCAATAAGCTTTTTACTTTTCGGTGGTGAGTTTTTAAATTGCTCACTGATGATGATTTTTTTATAGTTGCGACTTAACAGTCGTTTACATTTTTGATTTTGATATTTCATAATTACAACTCCTTAATCGCTTAAAATTCTTGCCAATTCAGCAGGTGTACATCCACCTTTGGCACGTATGGTAGGGTAACGTTTATTGAATGTATTTCTTGTGATACCCAAGAAAATAAATATCTGCTTCATGTTTAGCCAATGTTCATTCGGAAATGATTGTAAAATCAATTCAAGATTTCCTCTGTAATCAGCTTTTTCTCTCGCCATATTCTTCTACAACCGCCCTTTCAATAATATCAGTGTGCTCTATACCAAATCTGATCAATTCAGAACCAAGCATTGAAATAGACATACTTGTTTGATTAGACAGTTTTGTGAGTTTTTTATATGCATCTTCATCAATACGGATAACCGCTCTGCCACCAAATTGTTTGTATGGTATAGTTGCACATACAATTTGCAGTCTGCCTTGTGATTGCTCAAAAGTCGCTATTTTAGGTTTCATTTTTTATTCTCCTTTTTATTAAAAAATTTCCGTACAATCCGCATTCTTCAAGCGGTACTTCTCGCAAGACTTTAACCTTTGATGTTCTGACTTTTCCGTCTGTATTTGTTGGGCATACAATATCATCAATTTTTGTTTCAACTTCAAGGATTGCTAAATCATTCCAACCACCTCCATAATTCAAAGCCCAATTTAGATGTGAAATATGAATACCTTTGCCACAAGTTTCGGTAACATCAGTATTGATATTCGGTTCTTTGATGGTTGCTCCGATTTCGTAAATAAAGGATCTATCATAATCCGCACAGTATTTTCCGTCGGATGTTTTTCTTACGGCTTTATAGAACACTGCTTTTGTTTTAGTGTGTTTAATGCCGTAAAAATCCATGAAATCATGTATATTTTGGGGATTATGTACTATTCTTGCATTACCTGAAATTTGAATTTTTCCGCTGGCAAGATAATCAACTATTTGCACATTTTCCCATGCTACAACCTGAGAATTTTCCCATGCTTCAACCTGAGAATTTCCCCATGCTCTAACCTGAGAATTTTCCCTTGCTACAACCTGAGAATTTTCCCTTGCTACAACCTGAGAATTACCCCTTGCTCTAACCTGAGAATTTCCCCATGCTCTAACCTGAGAATTTTCCCTTGCTACAACCTGAGAATTTTCCCTTGCTACAACCTGAGAATTTTCCCATGCTTCAACCTGAGAATTTCCCCATGCTCTAACCTGAGAATTTTCCCTTGCTACAACCTGAGAATTTTCCCTTGCTACAACCTGAGAATTTTCCCATGCTTCAACCTGAGAATTTCCCCATGCTCTAACCTGAGAATTTTCCCTTGCTACAACCTGAGAATTTTCCCATGCTCTAACCTGAGAATTTCCCCATGCTCTAACCTGAGAATTTTCCCTTGCTACAACCTGAGAATTTTCCCTTGCTACAACCTGAGAATTACCCCTTGCTCTAACCTGAGAATTTCCCCTTGCTACAACCTGAGAATTTTCCCTTGCTACAACCTGAGAATTTTCCCTTGCTACAACATAAAATCTATATTCGTTCCTTACAATAGCCGGACTAAAATATGTACCGAACTCAATATAAATTTGTCCCTTGAAATCAAGTGGAATTGCATCGAGTTCTTTTTGTGATTTAACTATGATTTCTGTTAAATTTTCGTAGTTCATTTCATTCACTCCTTAAAAATTCATTTCTTCCAAATGTTTTTGAGCACCGTATTAGAATGTTTTTTAATTTCTTCCTCTGTCGGCAATGGAATATTACTTTCTTTTATCCATTTAACCAGTACCAATAAACTAACATGATTCAAGCACGCTTTGTAAATGGCTATGATTAATAAAATTGATAAAATGATGATTGCTATTTTCATGAATAGTTCACCTTCAAATACTCTTTTATATTCTTAATTTCAGTTTCGTTTACTTTAATCATTTCTTCATACCATTTGACTTTCTTGCGATATTGTTCAATAGCTTCTGAATTTTCAGTTGACAGTGCATCCTGATATTTATCTTGGTACTGTTTTAACGTTTGAAGATTTTCTTCTAACGCATTTTTACAACTTTGCAACATTTGAAGATGTCTATGCTCGTCACGCTCACGGTCTAAAACTTTTACTTCCATGTTTCATTGCTCCTTACTCAGTTTAAAAAATATTCAATCGGTACATCAAAATATCGTGCAAGAATCAGCAGCTTGTCCGCTTTCGGTTTGCTTTTGCCTGATTTCCAATCTGCAATGCAAGAATAAGGAATACCCGTATCTTTTGAAACCGTATATGCGTTCTTTTCTTCTTTATCAAGCAATGCCTGTAATTTTTGATACATTTGTTATCACCTCCTGTTGTTTTATTGACAAAATGTAACAATCACTGTATACTTTCACCAAGTAGGGAGGTGAGAGTATTGTCGAAGAAGCGTTATTATTTGCCGGGTGTAGATAGTATTAATCAAATGATTGAAACACCTGCGTCTAAAGAACGGACAGAGAAGCATCGTTATTTAATCAACACTATCGTGTCAATCGTTTCTGCTGTTGCCGCTATCGTTGCTGCCGTGGCTTCGGTTTTGGCTTATATTGGAAGATGACGGCTTACATTTTCCACACTCACAATGAAAAATGCCTTTTTTATCTCTGCCACATTTAGGACTGTTGATTTCGTGGCTGATTGGCTTACGTTTTTTATGCTCTTTCGATTTTCGTGAGAGCATTTTTTTAGTTTTAAACAAACTTATTAAATACTCAATTTGACATCTGATTTGTGGAGCAATTAAAGCTATTCTGCTTTTGATAATCGGGTCAGACAAATCCATATCAATGTCACAAGGTTTAAATGTAATCACTACTTTTGGCAAATCATTTATTTTCCGCTTGATTTTGTACTTGACTACACCCTTAACTTCTTGACCATCAATAAAAATGTGTGCGCGTGGTGATTTATCAATGATTACCATTTTCATTTCTCTCATCTCCTTTCAAAAATATTTATTGACATTATCGGAAAAACGGTATATAATTCAGTTGCTAAGTGAAATTTCAAAATTCGGCTAAAAGACGGTTTTTCTTTTGGCTTGGTTTTGTATTATCGTAATTCTGAATGCCTGAACAAATTATATCAGAAAACCGTTAATTGTCAATAGATTTGTTTGATTAAATTATCAGAAATACGATAATTAGCTATTTTCAACGAAATTGAGGGGAAAACATTGGCAAATTTGTACGAGCAAATTGATAAATACCGTCAAATTAAAGGCATACGTTCTGTTAATCAATTGGCAAAAATGGCTAAAATCCCATATACTTGTATTGCAGAATTAAAAAGCGGTAGAACAAAAAGTCTTTCACTTGATAAAATTCAAAGATTAGCAGCAGTATTTGAAATTTCCGTTGATGAACTTTGTGGTAATGAGCCGACAATATCAGATACAAAAAAAGAGCCGCCCGCATTGGACAGCTCTAATGAACAGATAGTTCAAATACTGAATATTATTGAGGATTTGCCTGTTGAGAAACTTGATAGCGTGCTTGATTATCTTCGCTTTTTAAATCAGTCAGATACTTAAGTACCTTATCCAGTTTAGAGCAGGATGATGATAATTTAGATAATTCCTTATAAATTTGCTTGATTTTTTCGTTTCTTTGTTCATTCATCGTACTTCACCCTTTCCCGAACAAATGTTTGCTGATTTCAATTTTACAGTAATTTTGCAAAAAGTCAAGGAGAAATATCTATTTTATTGAAATTTTGTTGAATACAGTATATATTATTAGAATCGAATATTCTGTCGAAATGTATACTGTGTAAATATTTCACGTTGAAAATTAGAAGGAGAAAAATTAGAAGGAGAATAGATTATTTATGAAAAAATGTGAAAAATGTGGGGTGGAAAATGACAATTCAGTCAAATATTGTACTGAATGTGGAGAACCTCTTAGTCTTGATGTTAAAATTAAGAAAAACCAAAGTAAAGATTTTACAATTATTATGATTCTTTTGGGTCTTGTTTTGGTTGGTGCCGTTATTGGCTTAATATTTCAACAAAGTGCAATATCAGATGCAAATAAAAAAGTATCTCTTGCACAATCGGAATTAGCCTCAATATCTGAAAATTATTCGGAATCTTATGCAAGCATGGAAGAACTATATGATTTCTACGACCAATATATTGTGTTTGTAAATGCAGATGATATCGGCGAATTAATTTTGCATTATCATAAACCTTATTGTAAATATTTTGATACGTCCAATTTTATTGCGTATAATATAGACCAAGCTAAGACTAAAGGATTTGAGCTTTGTAAGTATTGTTTTGAATAAAATTGCAAAGGAAAAATTATAATGATTGATGAAGCATACGAAGAAAAGATATTATGCATGTTACCTGAAGAAGAAGCTGAAATGTTACGGCTGTATCGCAGTTTGAGCGAAAAGCAACAAGATATAATATTTGATACAATTTATAATATAGCAACGAAAAAGGACATATAAAAACTTAACTCCCCGACTGTACAACACAATCGGGGAATAAAAATTACTAATTATAGCGAGTAGGTGAAAGCATGGCAAAGAGAAAAGAGAAAAAGGTTGTAATTGACGGAAAGCGAATATCAATTTATTATCATAATGATAAAGAGTTTATGGAGAAATACAAAAAGTTAATCGAAAAGCAAGAAGAATACAAAAAAATGTCATTCAAAAAACTTGCTGAATTATGGCAATCAGAGCATGAAGAACAAATACAAAAATACACACAAGAATGTTATAAAGCACCTCTTGCAGATGTTATTGCCTGGTTCGGTAATAAAAGTATAAATGACATACGACCCATGGATATTCAAAGTCGTATTAACGAAATGTATAAACAAGGGTTTGCCAGGCAAACAATAAATTTAAGAAAAATTGTTTTAAATCAAATATATAATTATGCAGTATTAAACAACTTTGTCGCAGCCAATCCGATACCATCAATAAAAATACCCAAAAATGCGCCTAAACAAAAGCGAGAATTACCCGAATCAGATTCACTAAAGAAGATAATAGTCAATGTAAACGTACCTTTTGGGTTATATACACTTTTGATTGCAACAACAGGATGTAGGCGAGGGGAAGTATGCGCATTAACAAAAAACGATTTCGATTTTGATAAAAATACAATAACAATAAACAAAGTATGCATTTTGTCTGATAACACAAAGCCTATTATTCGTGAAGGCACAAAATCTAAGTCAGGAAATAGAACCGTACCGATATTACCGGCAGTAAAAAATATTTTAATGGAATCAGTCAAAAAATGTGAAAGTGACTATTTAATAAATTATAAAGGCAACGCACTTGTCAAATGGCAATTTGATAAGATGTATAAAAAATATAAAGATCGCACAGGTATAAATTTTACATCACATCAACTTAGACATTTATATGCAACATTATGTTATGATGCAGGTCTTGATATAAAAGATACACAGGCATTGTTAGGTCACTCAAAATCAAGCACAACACAAGACATATATATACATATCAGACAGCAAAGAAAAGAAGAGTCGAATCGTAAATTGTCAGAACAAATTGACAAGCAATTAAGGCAAGAAATGTCATGATTTTGTCGTATAATTGTCGTACAAAAAGCGCTAACACCTATAAATTAAGGAAATAAAAACGATTGGAAATCGTGTAACCGTCAAAAGCGGTTCGAGGGTTCGAATCCCTTGCTCTCCGCCATGGAACAGTACTTGCTAAAAATGCGGGTACTGTTTTGTTTTTAGTGAAAACTTTAAACGCAGGATTCGAAGTAGGAGCGGTAGTGAATCGATGTCCGGTGGACATCGAGAGCCGCGAATGACCGAGCGCCGCAGCGCGAGAACCGAATCCCTTGCTCTCCGCCATGAAACAGTACTCGTTGAAAATGCGGGTACTGTTTTGTTTACGCACCTAAAGATGCTGATCAAAAAATAGGAATGGTCAAAGTCCCATTCCTATTTTCATGTCAGAAATCGTCGGAAAAACTTGCTTTTCCCAAGCGATATTATTACTTATCCTCAAGTGCAGCCAAATATTCCAATACACTATGCGCAGCAATATTACCTTCACCAACAGCCTTTGCTATTTGATAGGGTCTGCCTGTGCAGTCACCTGCTGCATAGCAGCCGGACTTGTTGGTTTCACATCTTCGGTTAACAGCAATGTGAGGTCCGTCCATTTCAAGACCTTTGAGAAGTGTTGCCGGAGCAACGGTACTGCGTAGAATAAATACACCGTTCAATTGAAATTCGCCGCCGTCTTTTAAGGTGATACTTTCAACACGTTCTTCACCGTTGATTTTGATGATCGGTGAACTTACTTTTGTTACATTCGGCAGATCTATCTCACAGTCGTTGTAAGATGTGAAAAGATAAACCTTATCGGCAATGCCTGCAAGATATGCAATTTCGTGTTCATGTCTTTTTGCAGCACAGAAAACTGCAATTGTTTTGCCTTTATATAAGAATCCGTCGCATGTGGCACAATAGCTGACACCGTGTCCAAGCAGTTCAGATTCGCCGGGAAGTCCTTTTGCTGTGACACCGCCTGTTGCCAAAATGATAGTTTTTGCATCGTAAATTTTGTTGCCGCCTAAAATCATATAACCATTTCGTGTGGAACTGATGTTGGTGACCATTTCATCTGTAAGTTCAATTCCCATTTCATCAATCTGTTGTAAAAAGCTTTTGTTAAGTTCACTGCCGGAAACCATCGATATACCGGGGTAATTTGCAATTTTTTCGGACTTCTCAACTTTTATGCTGAAGCTTTTTGAGCCAAACCAAATGAAATTTTTGTTGTGAAGTTTTAAATTAAGTGCCGCAGAGATTCCTGCAGGTCCTGCACCGATTATTGCCGTATCAAACATTTTTTGCCTCCTTATGGATTCAGAACTTTTTTGAAATATTATACGTCAGTTCTATTATTATACACATTTACATGACGGTTAACAAGTGGATTATGCGATGATAAAGAACGTCAATAGCTACATATTAAATTTAATTTAATACGTGTAACTAAACAGCTTTCGATATGAATTTTTGTAATATGATTGATTGCCGGTTTCTACTTATGCTATAATAAATTTGATAATTGAATTTGCTATTATCGTCAATTCAAAAGAACGGGGAAAACATATGAAACAGGAAAATTTTAATCAGAGCATCGTCCAAAGAAAATATGATTTCACTGATTTTGATGCAGTGTTTGTTGAAAGCTTTGACCAATATCAGCAAAAGGATCATGACAGAATATTGAATACTGAGCATAGAAAAAGCATCAATTTGTGGACTTGGAAGAACGATAAGGTTCAGGCAGAATTTGCCGTCATATGTGCAGAGAGGAAACTTGAAAATGTTACCGTTAAAGCATCTGATTTAGTTGGTGAATCAGTAAGTCTGCCGTCCTCTGTCGCCAGGCTTTCTTTCATAAAAGATGTTAAGGCATACACAGGTCACGCAGGCTGGTATGCTAACAATCCAAGAAATAAAATGCCGAAAGGGGAGAGAGAATACTTTCCGGAGGTTATCTATTCTGATGCGCCTGTGCAAATCGATAAGGATAAATTTCAGTTAGTTTGGATGGAATTAAGCATACCTGGCGATGCCCTGCCGGGTATTTATCACGGAGCGATTACGGTTTCAGCCGAAAACAGTGATAAGACAGTTGAACTTTCTTATAGTCTTGAGGTATTAAATATCGCAATGCCCGACCCGCAAAGTTATTTGTTTGATGTTGAATACTGGAGTCATCCGTATAACGTTGCATATTATTACGGAGTCAAGCCGTTTTCCGATGAACACATGATGATTTTAAAGCAGCATATGACTGAGTATAAAAATCTTGGCGGTCATGCAATAACGGCAAGTATCGTTGAAGAAGCATGGGGCGGTCAGACATATGGTTTTAACAATGATATTCACTATCCCTCGATGATAAAATGGATTAAATCCACTGACGGTGAGTGGCGGTTTGACTATACTCATTTTGATAAGTGGGTGCATTTAAACAGAGAAATTGGAATTGCTGATAAAATTATATGTTACAGTATGATGCCGTGGAAAAATACTATAAGATACTATGACGAAGCAAATAAAAAGCAAATGAAACTGTCGGTTAATCCGTCAGTTAAGGAAAAGTATAACAAGGTGTGGTTACCGTTTCTCAATTCATTTATCAGTCATCTTGATGAAAAAGGCTGGTTTTACGATACATATATGGGCTTTGACGAGCGCCGTAATATGGAAACTGCGCTTGACCTGATTGCTGCCGCGAAAAATAAAAATGGTCATTCACTGAAAATATCTGCATCGTTTAATGACTTCAAGCATAATGCAGCCATTTTCAACCGCCTTGATTATGCATCGGTAGGTTTGCAACAAATCAGAGATAATCTACAGGATTTTAAAAATCAAGTGCAGACAAGAAGAGATAATAAAAAAGAAACTACACTGTATACTGCAACTGAACACGTACCTAACAGCTTTACAAAGTCTATACCTGTTGAAAGCTATTGGTCAATTTTGTTTTCCGGCTCACTGAATGCAACGGGATTCCTGCGTTGGGCATATGATGCCTGGGTTGAAAATCCCTTAGAAGAGTCCACGCATTGGTCCTTTCCGTCAGGCGATTGCTTTCTTGTTTATCCGTCGTATAAAGAAGATGAGGATAAGAAAAGCAGATTTTCACTGCGCCTTGCAATGCTTGATGAGGGCGTGCGTGATGTTAACAAACTCTATCTTATGCGTGAACTCTCACCCAAAATATCATCTGAAATTGAAAAGCTTTTTGCACAGATAAAGGGCAGTGAAGAAAACAGCTATGAATTTTATACGATGAAGAGAACAAATATCTGGGGACGCACGGCAAAATGGCTGACAGATAACGGAAAAAAAGAAATGATAGCCGATATGCGCAAGATCAAACAAGAGATTTATGAGATATCAAAGCTATATTGTAATATGGTCGGTGATACGCAGATATAAAATTTCAGTACCTGCTAAATGTGGGTACTGTTTTATTATTCACAGCATAATTGACAACGTGAAAGATTGTGATATAATTATATATTATCCCCACAGCAAAAGGAAAGTTAAAAACCATGAAAGAAACAAACGATAAGTCAGTTACAATCATAATAATTTTGCTGACATTGCTTATTGCGGTTTGTGGTGGATTTCTTATACATGACAGACCTAAAACCGTTGATGTAAACGCTGTCGCAGAAGCGACTGACAATGCAAGTCTAAGTGAAAATATAACTTTTACGGGAGAGTCTGCTGTAAACACAACAGCCGCAATTTCAAGTGATTATTATGCTGAAAGCACAGCTGAAGACGTGAGTCAGACGGCGAGTGAGCAATCAACTGCAATTGAGCAGGCTGATGAATCAGAAAAAACAACTTCATCATCCGGGCATGGATATTCACTGCCGATAATAAATCCTTTTTCGCGGGCGAGTACGACTGCAAGAGAAAACGCGGATGCAAGCCAAAGTGCACCGGTAAGTGAGAACGACAGTACAAATAAAAGCACAACCGTGAGAGAAAGCACTACAGTAAAGGAAAGTACAACTGCAAGCAAAACTACCGCCTCTGCATCACACCGGAATAATGACGTGTTCAGAATACTTGCTATCGGAAACAGCTTTTCGGAAGATGCCACTTACTTTCTGCATCAGATATGCGACAGCGCAGGAATTGACAATGAAGTGATAAATTTGTATATCCAAAGTTGCTCACTGGAACGCCATTGGCACAATATTGAAAATAAATCGCGTAAATATGAATTGCAAAAAAACGGCAAAAAAACGCGAAGAACGGTTTCGATTCAGGATGTGTTGGCAGAAAATCAGTTTGATGTAATTGTTCTTCAGCAAGCGAGCCGTGACAGCGGATGGTTAAATACATATGAGCCGTTTTTAGGTTCAATTATTGATTATCTTCACAAACATTCAAATGCAAAGATTTATCTTCACGAAACATGGGCATATGAAAAAGACTGCGATAATAAAGGCTTTGTAAGATACAGCCGTAATCAGAAGTTGATGTATGATTCTTTAAAATTTGCATATGAAACTTCAGCCAAAAAGTATAATCTGCCTTTGATAAAGAGTGGAGAGGTGATACAGAAGATAAGAGCACTGCCGCGATTCCAAAGCGGAGAAAAATGCATAACAAGAGATGGCTATCATATGGACTATCTTTACGGACGATATGCCGTTGCACTGACATGGGCAAAATCAATTTTAAAGATAGATGTGCAGTCGAACGCATTTGTTCCGAACACAAAGGATTCAACTTCAAAAAAGGCAGACATGAAGATAATAGGTCAGATAAAACAAATCGTATGTAACGTGAATTGATTACTTATACATGAAAAAGCACCGCAAGTGAAAACCTGCGGTGTATTGTTTTTTCCTGCGGACTGTATCATGCAAAATGCACAATCTGCCCCGCATCATGGCTGTGCGAAGTGCTTATTTACTGACTCCGTATGCCTTAACAAGTGCGTCATATTCAGCATCGGTGATTGCCAATACTGAGCCGTGGCGCGGATTTACTGAGAAGTTATACGTATATCTCGGAAGCTTTGAGAAATTTTCCATGTCGGTTGTCTGCTGAGCGAAGAAACGGTTTTTGCTGTATTCATCCATGATCATCACCCATGTGTCAGTTCCTGTGATGTTATACATCGAACTGCCTTCAACTCCTGACGGTGCGAGTGACACTTTGACAGGTGTATCTTCGTATGGTCCTGTCAGTGAATCAGATGTAACATAGGCAATTGTCTGATCCTCATCATCTTTGAAATACAGGTAATATTTTCCGTTTTTCTCGTTATATATGATGTCGGCATCAATCGTCTGGAAGCCAACGTGATAGTAGAGCGGCTGCGGCTCACTGAGAGTTTTGAAGTCGCTTGTGTATGCATAGTACATTTGAGCTATATCATTTGAAAAAGTTGAATGTGCCCAGTATACCATGTACTGCTGCTTATCTGCGTCCCAAATTGCTTGGGGTGCCCATGCACGGTTTGTGTCTGCAAATTCGCCGCCGAAATCTCTGATGTCAATGAGAGTTTCGTCTGTCCAGTTGATTAGATCGGCAGATTTCCATGTGATAAGCGCGTGGTTCGATGTCCAGCCCTCTTCGCAGCGCATATCTGTGCCGATGATGTAGTAATATCCGTCCTCACCTCTGAGAATATACGGATCGCGAACGCATTGTTTGCCGAGAGTTTGTGTGATTATCGGCTCGTTGTTGTTGAGTGCTTTAAAGTTGTAGCCATCCTCACTGACAGCAAGGTGAATCCTTTCTTCGGTTGGGTCATTGCCGACGAAGTAGCAGAAAAGATATTTTCCCTCCTGACTTTCAACAGGCTGAGTGTAGTTGAGTACACCGGCGGCTTTTAGAATTGCAACAAAAGCTGACAAAACAGCAAGCACGAGAGCAGTGATTCTTTTGATGTCTGAAAGTTTCATAATTATGTATCCTTTCTCCTTTGGCTTTTTGCTTATTATAACTTTATTTCTATATTATGTCAAGTCGGAATTTAAAAATACCGTCAACTCAAGGTCAACGGTATGAATAATACTATTACTGTTACTATTACGGAAGATCTTCCGGATTTTCGAGGTTGTGCCATACACCCTGAACATCATCGTTGTCGTCCATCATGTCGAGAAGTCTGCCCATCATTTTGAGGTCTTCCTCATCAGTAAGTTTGGTGTAGGTTGAAGGAACATATGCAACATCAGCTGAAACGAATTTATATCCCTTGGCATCAAGATCATCACGAACAAGTCCGAGATCATTCGGTTCAGTGCGAATGATAAAGACGTCCTCATCATTGATGAAATCAACTGCGCCTGCTTCAAGAGCATCTTCCATGAGTTTATCTTCGTCAATATCTTCAGCTTCAATTTCAATTGTGCCGTAGCGGGTGAACATGAAAGAAACGCAGCCGCTTGTGCCCATGTTACCCTTATTCTTATCAAAGAAGTGACGCATGTCAGCAGCAGTTCTGTTGCGGTTATCGGTGAGAGTTTCAACAATAACTGCAATGCCTGACGGACCGTAGCCTTCATAAATTATAGTTTCATAGTTTGCTCCGCTGCCTTCGCCTGCGGCTTTTTTGATTATACGTTCGATGTTGTCATTGGGAACGTTGTTAGCCTTAGCTTTAGCAATGCAATCTTTGAGTTTTGAGTTTGACGCAGGGTCAGGGCCGCCCTCACGTACTGCAACACCGATTTCACGGCCGATTTTTGTGAAAATCTTTGCTCTGGCATTGTCGGTTTTTTCTTTTTTACGTTTAATTGTGCTCCATTTTGAGTGTCCTGACATTGATTATCCACCATTCTTTCTATATATTTAATTAATTATATTATCAGCTTAGTATGTTAAATATTATTTGCTCTTCCATGAATCGGGCTTTTTGCTGTAGCCGTAAATCTGAAGATTACAACCAAACATACCGTAACCTGATGATTTTTTCTCATTAAAAATCAGTTGAAGATAAACCTTACCGTTTGAACATCTCCACTGTGCAGAGCCTTCATAAAGGTTATAGTTTTCCGGAATATCACCGATTGGGAGAAACTTAAAACCTGCATCTTTCAAATCTTCAATATACTTGACGAAGTTGTCATAGCTGTTGTCTTCGATTTTGATGTTACATTCAGATGCAAACTCAGCAGAAGCTATTGTGCCGTATTCATATATCGGGACAGATTCAAAAGTTTCGTTGGCTTGCCAAAGAGAAGAGTCTACTTTGCCGCCGCCGCATGAAACGAGGGAGAAAACCAAGATAAGTGCCAATAATAAGGTTATTGCTTTTTTCATGTTGTATCTTCCTTTTCATTTTCAATTATGATTAACGTATCCATAACTTTATCACTTTTTGCCGATTTTGTCAATACATGCACATGACTGTGATACACTTAATGCACATGACTGTGATACACTTAATGTATCAATCTTATCCGGCTGTTGCAGTGCTGACTTTTTGAGCATCTGTGACACTGCCGCCCTGATAAACACCATCTGCCTTTTCGCCTGAGTTTTTGCCGCCGCTCATGATGGTATATTCTGTGTTCTTGCTCAATTTGCCACTGGAGAAAACAACATCGTCAAATGATTTTGGCGATTCGAATGAAATAATCTGATTGCCGTTTATATCTGTGATTGTGCAAAGTGTGTTTGCATTGAATTTCTGATTGAAGTGCAGGGATGCAGCTGAACCGCCATTGATGCCTTCTGCCATTCCGGAACTGCCGCAGGCAAGAACTGTGCCGCCGTTAACAGTGAAGTTTCTGCCGTAGTCGAGAGCACCGTTGCCGCCGTTAACAGGTCCGTAAACGATGAGTGTTCCGCTGTTCATAACCACATCACCGTTTGAGTCAACACCATCACCCTCCGCATTTATTACGATTTTGCCGCCGCTGATTTTGATTTGACAACTGCTGTCATAGTCGCCCATACCGCCGAAACCGCCTTTGCCGCCCATGCCGCCGCGGTTATTCATCTTGTTTTGATGCATGTCAGCTTGTTTGCTGTCATTGCCCGGCTGAGATATATCGCCTTGAGGAGGTTCCATGCCATTTTGCGGTTGGGACATATCGCCTTGCGGAGGTTCCATACCGTTCGGCGGTTGCGGAAGATCACCTTGCGGCTGTACTTGCTCGCTCGGTATTTCAGAAATACTTCCGCCCGTTTTTGCAGGATTTTCGTTTTGGTCTGCACTCGCCGAAGCATTAATTCCGTCATCGGCTGAAACGATGTTGATATCTCCGCCTGAAACATCAATTGTCTGACCTTCAAGTCCCTCATATGATTGCGCAATGTCAATACTGCCTCCGCTGATTGTAAGGTTGGTTTCACAATGTAAAGCATCATCGTTTGTTTTGATTTTGATTGTGCCGCCCGAAACTGTGAGGTCAGTATTGCTGTGGAAAGCGTCATCAAAACTGTCGATGTCAAACGAGCCGCCGGAAATATTCATGCTCTTGCCGGACTTGATACCTTTTGTTGATGGTCTGGTGTTTTCTTCAGCTTCTGCCGCACTGCTGTCACCGGGGTGCATGCCTTTCTTTCCGCCGCCGAATCCTTTTATTGGTTCAGTTGCGGTGATTTCGGTTGAACCGCCCGCTGTTTCAATCTTGAATTTGCCGCCCGAAATGTTAACATTTCCGACTGCCTGAATTGCATCGAGTGAACTTGTGATATTGAATTTGCCGCCGCTTATCAGAATATCACCTTTGTCAGTTTCGGTTTCGTTGCTGGTTCTGATTGCATCGCCGCCACAACTGAGATTCAGTGTTCCGCCTGTGATTTCAACACTGTCTTTGCCGCGTATTGCGTCGTCAGTGCTTGTGATATTAATTATACCGCCGCAAATCTTGATGTCATTTTTTGAAAAGATACCTTTGTTGAAGTTTGCGGTTATATTAAGTGTGCCCAGACCCTCAATCTGTAAATCGTCCTTGCTGTATACGGTTGCTGTTGCATATTTGCTGTTTTCATCAACCTTACGATTAGCATTATCAGAAAGATTATTGATTGAACCCTCTGCAAGAATAAGCTGGGTTTCTTTGGGCGAATTTTCAACAAAAATCGGTGCATTGACTGAACTGTAAATTGAAACACCGTTGAGATAAAGCTTGACCTTCTTGCTGTCGTTGGTGTTGACAAAAATATAGCCGTCGGTGAGGCTGCCTTGCACAGAATATGTTCCTGCTTTTGTGATTGTCAGAACATCATTTTTAAAAACAGCACCGTTGCCCTCAATTGTTGTTTTATCGTCATCTAATGTGATATATGTGTCAATGCTTATATCCTCAGTTGTTTTTGATGACTGCGCTTTCTGTGTTGTCATAACCGGCAAAGTAGCCACTGTGCTGTTATCTGAAGCGGTGCGTGAACTGTTCATACAGCCGCAAAAGGACATGATGAGAGTGAGAGTTGATATTATTGAAACAATTATTTTGATCTTATGGTTCATCAAAATCTTCCTTTACTGTGGTTTTTATTAATCAGAACTGTGCTTTATAACCTTTCTGTGTTCTCTGCCGCCTTACAGCATGAAATTTCAAGGTTTGCATTTTTGCATCTGATTGCGTCGATCATCGGCTTTTCAGTTGATTTTTCTTTAAGCTTGATTTCATAGGTAAGTTTGAACAGACTTCCCATGTTTGTTGTTTTGACTGAAATAAGTTCATGATGTGATGTGTATTGCTCTAATATTTCATCCATTACAGTGTCATAGTTGAGTGATTCCGGGATAGTGACAGTGAGAACTTTCATTCCGTTTGTTTTTTTGCCGCCGAAGCCTGTTTTTGAATAGATGAACAAAACAGCAAGCATTATAATCGTGTAGATTGCACCGAAAGCCAAATAACCCATACCTGTTGCAAGGCCTGTTGAAAGCGCTATGAAAATTGCACCAATCTCTTTTGCTGTTCCGGGCAAGCTTCTGAATCTTACAAGGCTGAATGCGCCTGCAACTGCAACACCTGCGCCTAAGTTGCCGTTGACCATGAGAATGATTATCTGAACAACGGCGGGAATTATTGCCAGCGTGACAACGAAACTTGATGAATAGTTTGAACTTGTGAGCATGTACACAGCTGCAATGGCAGCACCCAAAACAAGTGATGCGGCAAGACAGCCGAAAAATGATGCAGGGGTCATTGTTCCCGAAAGAACCGATTGAAAAATCTGAAACATTGATATACCTCCGAATTATATTATATCTGATTAACAGTCTGCAAGACAGTTTGTTTATATATTTTTTTATACACTTCGCCGTATTTTGAAAATGATGCCGGGAAAATTTTCAGCCGGTCAAGTTCATGAACTAGCCACAGCGGCATTGAACCGATACACTTTATTTCCATAATGAATTCACTGTTGTCGAGAATCGTGTCACCGTGGCTGCCTTTGGTAAGGTCGAAATCATCAGTACGAAACCTTATATTTGTGTCAAATGTGATTCTAAGTTCGCCGTCCTCATTGCCGTAATATGCTGTTCTGTCATAAAAAAGCGCAACAGCAGGAGCAACGGAAGGATAATACGAAAGAAAATAGTCAATTTCATTTAGTATCTGTTTGTTGACATTTTCGGGTTGACTGTGTTCGCAAAGATAGTCAACGGCCGTGTTATATGGCATGCTTATTCTCCGCTTGTACACAACACCCTTGTATTTCTTCTTCAACTCGATAAAAGCAGTACTGTCAGCGGTCGTTGTGCCGTATGAGCGAAGCCGCAGCTTTTCCTTAAAAACAGGCTTTTCAATTGATGCACGTATCAATCTGCTGTCGGGAGTGTCAAAATAGATGTTGGAAATTGTGCTTTCACCGTAAGCATCGGGACTGATTTTATCTCTGATTGCATCAAGAAGCAACAGCCTTTGCTGTGCAGATATTCTGTATTTTTTTTCATATCGCTTGAATATGGTTTTGAATCCCGACACTGATTTCGCCTCCTGATTTTTTTCGAGTAAATTCATCCCGGATTATAGAACGATCTTAAATGTAACTGATTTTGAATCACTGCTTGTTGCCGTGATTTTGCCTTTATGACGAGTGACAACAACTTTTGCAATTGAAAGTCCGATGCCATAGCCGCCTGTTTCTCTTGAACGTGAACTATCAGCGCGGTAGAACCTGTCAAACAGGCGCTCAAGTTTATCTTTTTCAATATAATCACAGTCGTTGAACATTTCTATGCATATGTTTTTGCCGCTCTTATAAAGCGAAAGTTTGATTGTTCCGTTTTCGCTGCAATATTTAACGGCATTGTCGCCGAGAATCGAAATAAGCTGTCGGATTTCGCTCTCATTGCCGTTATACATTATATCAGGTGCAACATTTATAGTGAAATCGAGTCCTTTGGATTTTGCAAGAGTTTCAAAATTCATTGCAGAATCAAGAACAGCTTCACTGATATCAAAGCGTTCAAATTTCGGCTTTGCTTTTTCCTCGTCCAGTTTTGAAAGTGTCACAAGGTCTTTTACCAGACGGTCAAGGCGGACGGTTTGTTCTCGTATACTTGTCAGCCATTCATTTTCACCCTCGCAGATTTCAAGAACTTCGGCATCAGCTGAGATAATTGCAATAGGTGTTTTCAGTTCATGACCGGCATCGGTGATGAATTGTTTTTGTTTTTCAATGCTTCGTTCAACAGGACGAAGTGCCGCCTTTGAAAGATTATAGACCGGAACAAGCAACAATAAAATACAGACTATACCCACAAACGAGGATATTGATGCAAGCTGGAACGATGAATCGAGTTCTCTTTCATAGTCGATGAAAACCATCATTGATGTATTGTTGCTGCTGTTTTTCGTGTAATAATATCTGTAAGAATCGAGAAATCCAAAACCAGGTTCGGTATTATAAATCTGTGAAGCATAGTTAATTGCGATTTCGTCGGTAACGGATGCAATGTTCTCGGTTGAGATGTGCGTGATTGCATTATCTCTGAGTTTAACAACAAAATATCTTGTTGCATATGGTGTTTCGATCGTTATCTGAACTTTTTTGAACGGATTCAAAAGCGATTCCAGATAGCTTTGAGAATTTCTATAGTCGTTTGGAAAAATACCGCCGTTTTCGGATATGATATAAAGCAGGTTTCGGACCTCAGAGTCGCGTTGGTATACGTTGACTGCGTTAACGAAGAAAAGCAAAACAATTGTGATAACAACAAGCGCAGTTATGGTGATTGTGATAAACCTGCGCTGAAGTTTGTTAAGCATCTGATTGCCGCGTGTTTTCTTTTTTCTTTCTCTAATCAAAGAATAACGCTGCTTTAAGTGATTCATGACTTAATTTCCTCCAGCGTATAGCCTACTCCTCTTGTTGCTTTAATTTCCATGTTTGCACCGAGATTTTGCAGCTTTTTGCGCAGGTATGAAATATATACCCAAACAACATTGATTTCGGCTTCGGTTTCATATCCCCAAATTCTTTCCATAAATTGTTCGGTTGAAATCAGACGATTGGGATTATCCATGAGCATTTCAATCATCTGAAATTCTTTATTGCCGAGTCTGAAAGAATCCTTTTCAGTTGAAAGTTCAAAAGTTTCACGGTTGAGCGAAAGGTTGCCGAGGGTGAGCAGATTCGGAGAAAACTCGCTTTTTCTTCTTGTCATTGCTCTGATTCTCGCAAGCAGTTCTCCCATTGCAAACGGCTTTGTGAGATAATCATCCGCACCGGCATCAAGGCCGATGATTCTGTCCTCGACCTCAGCCTTTGCCGTCAAAATCAGGACAGGAGTAGAAATACCTTTTTCACGAAGATTTTTCAACACGTCAAGGCCGTTCATTTTCGGCATCATGAGGTCAAGGATAATGCCGTCATAGTTTTCGCAAAGACCGTAGTCAAGAGCATCCTGACCGTCATAGACTGCGTCCACCGAATAATTATTATGTTTAAGGACTGCGCAAAGTGCCTTTGACAAGGCTTTTTCATCTTCAGCAAGCAGTAATCTCATAAAGTTCACGTTCCTTCCGAACATACCAAATGTATGCATTCTTTGCTTATTATAATAGATTCGTTACTTAAAATAAACAATAAACGCAAATTAAATTGAACATAAATGAAAAATTAAAATTTGCAAGGGTTATTATGCGGGGAAGTTTGCATAAAATGGATAAATTAATACACCGCATAGGTAACTGAAGATGTGACCTTTGCGGTGTATTTAGATCTTTAAATACGGCAGATTAACCGTATTTTTTGTAAGTATCGCACTTATCATAATTTGTGCCATTATAGTCGGTGCAATAATTGTCGTGTTTAGCTTCTGAAACACAGTTTTGACACAAGTCGCAGTAATAATCACCGTTTCTGTATTCATAATGCGGGCAATCCATTCTGTTAAACCTCCTTTTTTTGTAATTTTTTATTTGATAAGCAATCAAATATCTTTTAAAGGCAAAATGCCTATCCGGAAATATTTTTATTATTGCTATTATTAATTTCTGTTTTGTATAACCTATATAACAGAAATAGAAAATACATTGATCTTCAACATATTCATTCCTTGAGTCTGAAATTGTAAATCCTTTATAAATTAACCCGTGGTGCTATTAAAAAGCAAGATGTTTAATAGAAATGGGATTATGAAA
>JAMPDR010000043.1 GCA_023665555.1 Ruminococcus sp. | reverse complement strand
CGTCCCTACAAGGTAGGTCTATTTTAAAATAGATTTAACAGTTTGGTTTGATTTACGGGACGTCGAGGGTGCGGGTGTCCGGTGGACACCTTTGGACGCAGTCCAAAAGCACCGACCGAGGCGGCAGCCGAGAATCGCCGTCCCCTACAAAAAACAACTGTGAACGCAGTGAGCAATTTAGCTATGCGAAGCATAATTTAGCCGTGAACAACGTGAGCCTCTTCTGCGGACTAAACCTTACAACAGGCACAATCTTTCCCGCAATTACGAATTACGCATTAAGCATTACGAATTATATTATACCATTTTACAGACAATTTTTAAAGTGTTCAAAAAAATAATTGTAAAATCCTGCATTATATGTTATTATATAAAAACACAGGCTAAAAATAATATACAGGACGGTTATACTTATGAAAATTGTTTTAATGGATTCAGCTTATGATATCTCCAAAGCTGTTTCATCAATAATTATTGAACAAATCAAATCTAAGCCGAACAGTGTCCTCGGCTTTGCCACGGGTGCTTCCCCTGTTGAAACATATAAGCGCATCATCGAAAGCTATGAAAAAGGCGAAGTCAGCCTTAAGGATATCACTACGTTTAACCTTGATGAATATTGCGGTATTTCACAGGATAACGTGAACAGCTATTACTATTTTATGAAGGATAATCTTTTCGGCAAGACCGATGTCGATTTTAGCAAAGTAAACTTCCTTTCTGGTCAGAGCGATGATATCGAAAGTGAGTGCTCTGCCTATCGTGAAAAAATCAAAAATGCAGGCGGTATCGACATTCAGCTGCTCGGTGTCGGAAGAAACGGCCACATCGGTTTCAATGAACCTGCGGACGAGTTTACAGACGGCCCGTTCAAAGTTCAGCTTACCGAAAGCACCATTGCGGCAAACAGCAAATATTTTGAAAATGACGACATGCCGCGATATGCTTTGACAATGGGCATCGGCGACATCATGAACGCGAAAAAAATTCTGCTGATTGCAACAGGCGAATCAAAGGCAAATGCAATATATCAAATGATCAAAGGCGAAGTTTCACCGCAATGTCCTGCAAGTATTTTGCAAAACCATCCCGACTGCACCATCTATGTTGACAAAGAAAGCGCAAAACTTATCAGCGAGTGAGTCTATAGAAAACTGTAATTTGTAACATTTTCATGCGAAAAAGAAATTATTTTTTGTAGGGGCGCGCATTGCGCGTCCGGGTACAAAGCTAATTTTCCGTATAAATATATAAATAACAGTTTTTATTTGCATATTCAGCGCATGCAAAACCGTGAGATTGCACAGACACGCAATAAATAATTATTTAAATTTTGATAAAAATTTAAATTAGATATGTTTCATTGCGAATAAAAGGAGGAGAAAACGATGCCCGAAAAAGCAAAAGTCCCGGCAATCAAAAATAAACCCGACATCACAACCCTTGATGTGCTCGGCAACGGCACTGTTTTAATCAAATGGGATATGTCTGTCGGCGCAGACAAATATCTTGTTAAGCGCAGCAAGGAAAAAGACAGCGGCTATGAGAAAATCGCTACCGTCAAAAAGAAATTCACCCAGTATCTTGATGAAAACATCGGCGGCGAGGGAATCTTCTGGTACAAAATCAGTGCATGGAAAAAAGGTCCTGAGGGGGAAAAAGCCATTCAAAAGCACAGCGACCCTGTGCAGGCAGATGTTTCCATCATCAGACCGCCGATTGCAAAAGAAATCACTCAAAGCGGCGAAAAAGACATTAGCTTCAAATGGACTAAGGGCAAAGATGAGGTTGACGGCTATGTTATTCTCAGACGCTACAATTTCATGGATAAGCCGATTGAAATTGCAAGGGTAAACAAAGATACTTTTGAATATACCGACAAAGCAACAGTGACAGGACAGCTTTATCATTACAGTGTCCAAGGCTATCTCTCTGACGAAACAGGCAGTCAAAAGCGCTACGGTCTGCCGAGTGAAGAACTTTCAATGATATGCTTTGACAGTCCAAAAGTACTTGCAACAAAGCGTGGATTCGGCAAAAAAGTCAGCTTTGAACTTCGTCTGACAACAGGCGCAGACCGCTATGTTTTACTTAGAAGCGATGAGGAAAACGGCGAATATACCGAGGTTGCGCGCACCGATGAGTTATACTCTCTCAAACTGACTGACACCGGCGCAAAGAAGAAAAAGACGGCATATTACAAAGCCGCCTGCTTGAAAATCACCGACAACAGCGAATTCATGGGACCTGCAACCGAGGCGATACAAGTTAAATATAAATTTTAATCGCGCAAGGCATATTGACTTACTGAAAGAAAATATGTATAATTGAATCAGAAGAATATCTTAAAACAAGGAGGAATAACAATGTATCTTGACGTAAACACCACTGAAGAAACAAGCGGCAACAAGCACGAGAACAGTTTTGCAAGTCTTACCGCACAATTTATCCGAGAACTGCTTTCTTTCTTAGAATACATTTTCTTAGGTGTATGGGTCGGCAGAAAGCCGTAATGAAAAACAGAACAGCGGACGCGAAATTAAGTCCGCTGTTTTTTATTTTGCAGAACCAAAAAAATATTTTCAAAAATTTGCAAAAAAGTCGCATGTTTTGTGCGACTTTTTCGTTTTTTGGCGGATATAGTGAAAGGGTATTTTTAAGTAATAGGTAAAAAGGAATAGTGAAGAGGTGTGGTCACGGAGAAAATAACACCAATTTCTTACTATTCATCCGCGAAAATAAATTTCATATATTGGTCAAAAAGTTATTATAATAACAATTTGTCAATCAACAACTATCTGTTTTCGCGATTAAAAAACTAACAGTTGGCTATTATTTTTACGCGACCATACCTCTTCACTATTCCTTATTACCTATTACTTTTGCGTAGCAACTGCTCCCAACTCCTCATTCCTAATTATTCTTCCTCTGCGGACTATTACTCACTATAGGCACAAATTTCCCCGCAATTATGAATTACGCATTACGCATTACAAATTAAATTTACTAAAGGGAGGTATTTCCATGTCACGACCCACAAAAAGCGGACTTGATTATTTTCCGCTCAATGTTGATTTAAACGACAAAATAGAACTTATTGAAGCTAAATTTGGCTGTGCAGGTTTTGCAACAGTTGTTAAGCTTTGGCAAAAAATATATTCACAAGACGGTTACTATTGCAAATGGACGGCAGATGTTGCCATTTTATTCAGCCGCAGAAATTCAATAGAATTCAAACTTCTTTCAAACATAGTCAACGAATGTCTGAAACAAGGTGTATTCGACGAAAAAATGTTTAAAAAATATGATATTCTCACTTCAAAAGGTATTCAGCAAAGATACCTTGAGGCAACAGCTAAAAGGAAAAACATTAATATCTTAAAAGAATATTGCTTAATCAATGACGAATTAACCCAAGTTAATGACGAAAAAACCGGGGTTAATTCCGAATTTATGCCACAAAGTAAAGTAAAAGAAAGTAAAGTAAATAAAAGTAAACAAAATCAAAGTAAAGAAAATTCTTTTGTCGGCGCTGACACGGCAGACGCAGAAGAAACGGCTTCGCCTGTTGTTGCGAAATTAATTTTGAATGATGAAAGTACTTTTGTGATAAATCAAGCTAAAACAGAGCATTACAAGCAGCTTTATCCGGATGTTGACATTGAGGGAGAACTGCGGAAAATGCAGGGTTGGTGTGAAAGCAACCCAACAAAAAGAAAAACCGCCAAACGAATTGAGCGGTTTATTAACTCATGGCTTGCAAAAGCTCAGGATGAATCGCAGAGCCGTAAAGATAAAGTGACAAATAAACCCGAGCAGGCATATGACCTTGACGCGTTCATGAAAAAAGCAATCGGACTCAAATATGTGCCGCAGAAAGAATAGCCGTGAACGTAGAGGATGCCGTCCCCTACAAAACCGCTGCGAACACAGTGAGCAATTTCGCTTGACGCAGTCAAATTTAGCTGCATAAGCAATTTAGCTATGCGAAGCATAATTTAGCCGCGAACATAGTGAGCCTTCCTCTGCGGACTAAACCTTACGAAAGGTACAATCTGCCCCGCAATATGAGCCGTACGCAGTACCAATCTACCCCGCATCATAGCCATGCGCAAGCACCTGTAAAATATATCTTTTTTATAAAAGAAGATATAAATGTTGTTACTGTGCAAGTACCAACTCAACGTGCATGCCGATTGCGGATTTGATGCACTGCTCGTCAGGACTCATTTTGCCGTTGTGCAGTGGATACGGTGTGCCTGCACCGATGTGATAGAAACATCCGTCTGTATTTTCAAGGTAATATCCGAAGTCCTCAGTGGTCATGGTCGGTTCATCAAGCACAACAAGATTATCATCGCCGTAAAGCTCTCTTGCACAGGCTGACACAAACGCAACATCTCCGTCATGGTTTACAACTCCGGGATAGCTTTCACGTATGCCGACTTCGGCAGTACAGCCTGTTGCCTTTGCGATTTCCTCAGCGGTGGATATAAGCTGCTGTTTCATTTTGCTTCTTGTTTGCGGTCCGAGGGTGCGTATGATACCTGTCAGCACAGCTTCGTCCGGAATGATATTGCATGCCGTACCGCTTTCAAAGGTACACACACTGACAACCGCGCTGTCTGTGGGAGATGTAGTTCTTGCAACGATTCCCTCAAGAGCAAGCGCAATTCTGCTTGCCGCCGTCAGAGCATTCACACCCTCATCAGGCTGAGCGCCATGAGCACTTTTACCTTTAACCGTAATTGTAAAAATATCCGAAGCGGCATAACTTTTACCGTATTTAACTGCTATTTTTCCTGCCGGCAGTTCGGGTCTGATGTGAATTCCGAACACCTTGTCTGCCCTCGGAGAATCAAGCACACCGGCATCAATCAAGCGTTTTGCACCGCCGAAGCCCTCTTCATCCGGCTGGAAAACAAACTTCACCGTGCCGTGCAGTTCATCGCGGTGTTCAGAAAGTATCTTTGCCGCCGCAAGCAGTGACGCAGTGTGAATATCGTGACCGCATGCGTGCATCATGCCCTCATTTTTGGATGCAAACGGCAGACCTGTTTTCTCTTCAACGGGAAGTGCGTCGATATCAGCGCGAAGCACAACGGTTTTGCCCTCACCACAGGAAAGCACACCGACTGCGCCCGTTTCAAGCGGTCGCTGCACCTCAATGTTCCACTTTTCCAAAAGGGAAACGATATATTCGGTTGTTGTAAACTCACGATTGCCGATTTCGGGATTTTCGTGGAGAAAGCGTCTGATATTGACCGCTTCATCAAACACCGAATCAACACATTGCAAAATTTGTTCATTCGTCATCAGAATCACCGCACTTAAAATGATTTCAGCACCGTTCGATGCTGAGTGAAACTGAGTTCAGTATAACACAAAAAGGGGATTGTTTCAAGTGGATGAAAGATTAGGAATTTACATTTTAGAGTTATGCGGGAAAATTTGTACTAATAATAAAATACAATCCGCAAAATGTATAAATTCGAAAAATATATGCAATTTTATTGACCATGCAGCAGAATTTATGATATATTAAAATATAAGCATAAATATTGAAAATCAGCTAAATCAACTGAACATCATTAGTATATATAAAATTAAAAGGAAATATATTTATGAGAAAAATAATCAAAATATTTTTAGCATCGTCAATTGTTGAGTTTGAAACCGAGCGTATACAAATTGAAAACTTTATCCGCCAAAGAAGTGATGAATTCGAAGAACATTATGACATAAAACTTCAACCTCTGCTTTGCGAGAACTTTGATGATGCTTACACACTCGGCAGGATGCAGGAAACATATAACGAGAAGATTCGCGGCAGTGAATATTGCTTTTTCATCTTTTTTACAAAAGCAGGCGAATATACACAAGAAGAATTCAGAGTAGCAGTTGAACAGTTTGAAAAAACAGGCAGACCACAGATTCGTGTATATTTTAAAACTGTGAAAGACGGCGAAGCTGAACAAAGTCTATATGATTTTATGAATGAGATTGATAAAACATTCGGTCACTATTACGGCACATTCGACCACATCGACACAATCAAGTTGCGTATACTGCTCAGCCTTAAATTGCAGGAAATGGACTTTCTTGAAATCAAAACCGACGGCGGCAATTGTGTTGTTGACGGCAAAGCAGTTCTGCCACTCGACAATGTTGCAGAGTTTGCAAACAATTCAATCTTAACTAAATTGCAATCAGAACTAAAAAAAATCGAAGAAGAATATTACCGGCTGAAGCCCATCTATGCACACGGAAACTGTGACAACACTTTTTACAGCCATTACAGCAAAATTGCATCAAAAAGACAAAACTTGATTGATGAAATTGAAGAACTGCAAAAACTGATTTTTAACGTATCGGTACGTATGATTGACGATGAAACACATGGCGAGATCAGTGTCAGACAGAAAGAGGCATACAGACTTTTTGAACTCGGTGACTTTGACGGCTGCATGGCAGTGCTTGACAGCGATGAAATAGATGATGAGTTCCTGCGTGAAGAAAAAGCAGACGATGAGCGACGCATTGCGAGAAGAACAAAATATATAAGAGAATATAAAACTAAAATAGAAATTCTTCAGGTTATGACGGGATATAAAGAACGCTTCAATGAAATCGAGGAATGCTATGAAAAGATAGTCACCTATGCGCTTGAGGAAGAAATTGAATTGCCGACTGTTTGTGATTATGTTCTTTTCTTAGCGAATCAGAACAAGCACAACCGAGCCATTGAAATAGGTGAAAAACTCAATCTTTTGTATAATCCATACGGTGAGCACAACAATTATTTTGTCAGAGCTATTTTACTTAATCTTTTGGGTTTAATTTACTGTGCTCAAAACAATCCGCAACAAGCCGCAAAATGCTATATTGAATCGATGCATATCAAAGAAGCTCATTTTGATGAAAGGCTGGAACATTCAAAAAGTGAATTGGCTCTCAGTTATAATAACGTTGCTATATTTTATAATGAACAGGGAGATTTCAAATACGGTAAAAAATACTGCCTTAAATCAATAAAATTATATGAGGAACTCAGAGAAGAATACGGCATAGAATATGACGGTCCTCTTGCACTTGGTTATAATAATCTCGGCTATATATATCGTTCACAAGGTGATGATGATGCAGCACAAAAGTGCTTTTTACATGCTTTAGAAATATATAAAGATTTGGTTGAGATAGCGCCTGAATTTATTTCCGATTATGCCCGCAGCTGCATAAATATAAGCGGAATTTATTCCGACAACAACAATGTAAAAGCTGCTGAAGGCTATCTTTTAAAGTCGTTAGAATTATATGAAGATTGTGCAGCCGAAAATCCCGAACGATTTAACCCTGATCTTTCAACTGCTTATAATACGGCCGGAGATTTCTATAGGACTCAGGATGATTCTAAAAAAGCTGAACAATATTATTTAAATGCAATTGAAATAACCGAAAAGCTTGCAAGAGAAAATCCCAAGCAGTTCAATCCAAATCTTTTACATAGCTATGTCAGTATAAGTCTTTTCTATAATGAACAAGGACAAGTCCAAAAAGCAGAACCATATTATTTAAATTCAATCAGACTGGGTGAAAATCTTGTTAAAGATAACCCTGAAAAATTCGGTTCAGCTCTTTCATGCGCATACAGCAATGCCTGTCTTTTCTATCAAAATCAAGCCGATGCCGTAAAAGCTGAACAATATATTTTAAAATCTATAGAGATAAGAGAAAAACTTGCCAAAGAAAATCCAGACAGATACAATTTCGATCTTGCTGACAGCTACGGTAATGCAGGTCTTCTATATGACAATCAAGGCGATTTCAATACAGCCGAACAATATTTTTTGAAAGCAATTTCATTATATGAACAATGCCAAACAAATACTTCTGGAAAACATATCGGAAACCTTGCAGGTATCTATAAATTAATTGGAGCACTCTATACGCATCAGAACGATCATGAACAAGCTAAAGAATATTCCCTGAAATCTCTCAAAATATATGAAACACTCGCAAATGAAAACCCCAAAAGATACATCAGCGAATTGGCCGGTGCATATAACGATACAGGCCTGGTGCTGCATAACAAGGGAGAAGACGACCAAGCAGAAAAATACTTTTTAAACGCATTGGAATTATACCAAGATTTAGCACAAGAGAATCCTGATAAATATAATTATTATATTGCAATGGCAAGCAACAATGTTGGCTTGATATATCAATTTGTGAACTGTGAAAAGGCTATATATTATTATCTGAAATCAATTGAATTCGGAGAAAAATGTACAAAAGATTTTTCCGGCAAAGTTAATTATCTGCTTGCAATCAGTAATAACAATATCGGACTTATGTACATGAATAAAGAAAATTATGATGAAGCATGGGTATATTATTTAAAGGCGAAAGATTTATATGAAAAACTCGCAAAAGATAATCCGGAAAGATTCAATTCAGAAGTTGTGATGATATATTATAATATCGGACTTCTTAACGTTACAGTCGGAGAACACAAGAAGGCAGAAGAATATTATTCAGCAGCAGTTTCGCTTTCAGAAAAACTGGTAAGCAAAAATCCTGAAAGATATATTCCATACCTTGCAATGAGTTATTTCGGTATGGTAATGTGTAAAAAAGGACTTTTCAGCGGAAGCAGAAAATACCTAAAAAAAGCTATCGAACTTGCACAGTCACAGCCCGACCACCCGTATTGCAGACAAATTCTTTCAGCATTGGAATCAGAATAAGGACATCTCTAAACAACAAAAACACTGCCCCGCACAAATCATGCAGTATCTGCTGACTTGTGCGGGGCATATTTTAAGGAGGGACAACAACAAAGAAAAGTCACATTAACATAATGGAAAGCAGTGTTTGATTTCTGTTCATTTATGTTATGTACATATATTAATCATGCGGTAGTCCAAGGAAAAATAGGGGGGCAAAATCATTTTCCGTTCGGATTCTCATATAATTTTACTTATTCAAAACACTTCTGATTCCTTCAACAAAGCGCTCTACTCTATCTTCAAACGGCGGTGTATAACCATCGAAAAATTCATGCCGACCTAAATAATATCTGAACTCATCGTCTAATTCAGCGGAATCGATTCTGAACGGCATTATTGTTAATCCTTCTTTTATTCCCGGTGTTGCAAGATCAAGTTCGTTTTTCACGTGCGGCGACAGCATCGCATCTGAACTTACAAGAACAACAAAAATCTTCGCCTTGCGTATCGCCTGTGCAATCTGCTGAGCATATGAGCCTGCGGCAATATTTCTTGTTGCTATCCAGCATGATATTCCTTTTCGCTCAGCACAACTGACGATCATATCGGCGATATCCTGATTTTCCGTTGAATAACTAATGAAAACATCCGTTTCTTTTTTTCTGCGCGGAATCGAATAATAATAAGCCTCTTTGATATCCAGTCGTCTTAACTCACAGTTCGGCAAAGTTATAATGTCCGATAAATCCAAAGCCGTTTTCTCGTTGAAAGGCACATACAAATCAACACATGGAATACAATTTGAATGTTCCAAATACCACTTGCTGTTTCTGATTTGCTTATCTCTGAACTCGTTTATAAATTCAATCTCGTTTAATTCGTATTGAATGGCAAACTCTTGCGGCATATGTTTGATGAAATCAAAGCATTTTGTCGGGAAAGCAATTACTTTACATTCAAATGCATCGCTTACCCCATGATTTTCTCTGTAACTTTTCAGCTTGACACTGTAAAAATCCGAAAGTTCAAATGCAGCAGCTGAACCGAAACCACCGAATGTTGATGTTACAAAAATCAATTCGAATCTTTCCGCCAAGAAGAATTCATTAAAAAAATCTGGCATATCTCCGTTATATATGACATTTTTTATGGCATCTTTACCGATGGTTCTCAAGTGGCATCCATCATTCTGACCGGTCAGCACATAAGTTTCATCACAATCAAGACAGTCCAAATCCCCGTCAACAGAATCAAGATATATAAATTTGACACTGTCGCAGTCTTTCTGAATTTTTCTTTGTATCTCGCGAACCGCTTTGCTACCTGTGCCGCCAAGACCAACCAAACATGTACACAGCCTTTTACTGCCCGAATCTACTGTTTTCAGCACAGAGCCATCTTCCTCACACTCATCGCCTGTCGGCTCATATGTCGCTTCAAATTCCGCTTTCTGCACTCCGTAATAATCATCGCCTGCGCCGAGCACAATGTAGCCGCCGCTTGCTATGTTCATCTTTTCGCCCCACGGTGCTGTGAAGCTGATGTCCTCGCTTATCTGCACTGCTGTGATTGGCTTTCCTTTCGGCTTATACGTGTCTGCGGTATCTGCCGGCTCATATTTCTGCTGAAAAACTGAGTCCGGAACAATATACTGCTCCCCTGTCGGATTCGTGACTATCCAACCGGGATTGCCTGTTTCAGCATCGACGGTGACTGCGTTTTCGGTTTCTTTCATACCGTCAGCCATTATAGTGCTCACTCTCTCGCCTGCTATACCTTGCCTTGCGGTGATTATCGCCGTTTTTGCGTACTCACGCGGGCGCATACATCCATCATGCAAACCCTCTTCAACATATGACTTTATGTTTTCGATATTCTTAAAAGTTTTATCCATTTCAAGCTCCTTCAATTGATATTTTGATTTATATGCTGTGCCAATTTCTGCCCTATCGCCGTGATGTCTGATGTTTCATATATCGTGTCAATACCGCAGTTCTCTTTGCAGGCTTCGGCAGTTTGGATGAAATCATCGCAATCGCCGATGTCAAAGCCGGATACGGCTGTCACCTGCTCGTTTATACCTATTTTTTCTCCGTTAGATTTCAGTGCGGCATAGAAATTCGGCTGAAGTATTTTTCGGTCGCTGATTTCTATCAGAAACGTTCTGAACCCTTTTATGGCAATCATGTCAAACTGCTGTGTTTCGGGTGTTTCAGCTTCATCAAGCTTTATGCCGAAGCCGAGATTCACCTGGTCAAAACAACCGTTTTCAAGCGTCTTGTAATAGACATAAAGTTCGAGCAGATTGCGCTCGTCAGTCAGCAATTCCTTTATATGTGTTCCGCAAAAAACGAAGTCGAATTTATCCTGTGACTTGTCGGCGCTTCTGATAAGATAGCCTTTTTTGACAAGATAATCGAATATTGCTTTTGCATTCTCCCACAAGCGTTCATCCGCTTTAATTTCGCGTTTTATGCCGCTCCACGAGAAGTCCTTTTGAGTCAGCGAATCCGCGATAAGCTGAACATGATTTTGACAAAACAATATCTTCACGTCGGACGGATCCATCAAGGCATACGGATTTTGCAAAACTGCGCTGACTGCGTTGCGCACACTCGCTGACGATTTGAAACAAACCCTGATCGTTGCAGAATTATATTCGCTTGAAACGCTCTCTGTGATAAGCTGTACTTTTTCATCTTTCAGCGCGGTGAGAATTTTTTCCATACTCTCTTTGCAAAACATCGGAACAAACATGACGGTTTCAACTGTTTCTTCGCTTTTTGTTTTTTCTGTGTCGATATCAGCAAGCAGATCCTGCCGCTTGGTGTGTTCTTTTAATGCACGGCAAAGCAGCTGCCACGACATTACTTTTTCCGCTCTGACCGATTCATTTTCATCAAAATAGCACTCGTCCCAGATGGTTTCATAATCGTTGTGCATTTCCGGTTCATTATAGACGCTCAGCCTGTTTTGCAGGATAAACAAATCGTCAATGCTCAAATGCGTGTTGAAAGGAATATCGGCAAGCCAGCCGCACTTGCTGTGCGGTTCGTCAAAGGTGAACTCCCTGCTTTCAGAATTGAATGTGTATCTCGGATATTCAACCTCGCAGTTTTCATCGCATATGTCAGAAATAATTTGGCTTATTTGAGTATCATTTGCTTCAATTGCATCGAACGAAGCCGCAGATTTTCTGTTGGTTTCAAGCATCTTTTCCAAATGCTCATAAAGATTTTCCACAGCGATGATGTCAACATTATAGATTCGCTCGGATACTGCTGTCAGCTCACCGATGATGCTGTTTTTTGAGTTTTCATCAAGTATATTTTCAGTATCGGTATATATGATTAGACTTATTCTCGCCTGTGAAGAGTGAGAATCCAACACCTTGGTTATGTTCGAAAGCGGCTTGATGAGATTTTGCATATCGCTTTTCAGTTGGCTTGCTTTAACAAGATATGTAACGGCGGACGGATTTATCATCAGCGGTGCAGCCGCATTGCTGAACCATTCGTTGTTGTTCACACCGTCAACAAACGGAATACATAATCTCAGCGAGGTTGAATAATTGAGAATGAACGGAATGTTTTTGATGATCATTTGGTCCTTGGCTTTGAAATCGGTGTAATCATAAGCCATTCTCACCGGAGCAAAACCTTTTTCAATGTTTTTCAACCTCTTTTTTATCTCATCAACATTCGGCAGTGAATCTGTCAGATATTCCTTGAATTTTTCCGTGCAGTGCCTGTAAGTTTCCTGCACGGTCGAATCTCTGTTTTTCGGCGATGTGATGATTGCACGCATGGAACTGAGCAGTGCATTAAATGCGGCCAATGCTTCGGAAAAATCCGCTAAACAGCGCTTGATGATTCTTGCGTCGTTATCCATGGACTCAATTTTGTATTTTTTTGCCTTACGCATGAAATGTCCGTGGAGTCTGACCGACATTTTGTCAAGTTCATCCAATCGGCTGAATTCTTCCGTGCTTTCAATGTCATCCCTGTCCCAGAATGTGAGGTCACTGCGCCATATGCCCGAATTCAAAGACCATGTTTCCTTAGACGGAACGATGCACGGATGTTTGAGATTCCTTTTATCTTTGTTGTCAGTTTCCAGCGATGCATATTCTTCTTTGCTCATTGTTTGCCATGATGAGCAAATGCTGTTTACTATCCATCTTCTGTGTTCATACATTGTCAGTTCATCAAGAACGCTAACGGGCTGACCGTCGATTTCACCGCAGGATATTTCAACGGCGCTTTTGAACTTTTCGGTTATTTCGGCAAGAATCATTTCTCTTTCGGCTCTGCTTTTTCCGAGCAATTCATCAAATTCTATGCCGATGCTGTGCAGTTTATATTTTATGGAAAGTGCATTAGACAGCGAACTGCTGAAATTATATATGCCCTTGAAGTCGGCATATGTCTGCTCCATATCAATGTTCAAACCGTTGCCCCAAAGCAGGTGGCAGTTGAATGCCATTTGCCGCAACAGTCCGTATTCTTTATGTTTTGACAAGGTCTGTCTGATTGCAACCGGATTCATTGTTATGCCGTCAGACGTAAGACTTTCTGTTTCATCATGTGCCTTATCTGCTGTTTCGTCATATCGAATGAAATTGATGATAGCTTTTTCAGTGCTTTCCGCTTTTCGGATAAGCCCCGATTTTGACAGATCTTCGGCAACCTTTTTGTTTAAGTTGTCATCGCTCAAACTTATGAATACATATGAAAACTTATTGTCCGAGCCTTTCAGCGTGTCCTTTATCATTTCGGCGTTGTCTGCTTTGTGCGTGAATTCTGCCCTTTTTCTGATTCCTAAAAATCGAATGCTTCCGTAATCACCGCACATCGGCTTTTTGCCGTTCACTTCAAAATAGCTGCAAAATTCGGGACGGGTGCTCAAATAACGAGCCTCGTCTTTTTCCTTTTCGTTTGTGATAACGGTTATGTTTAAGCGGCAACCTTTGATTTGCGCCATTGCAAAAGCGGTGTCAATGAATTTCTGAGCATATACTCCGCAACCGAGCACCAAAATATCCGTCTGACCGTCCTTGCCTGCGTAATCATAAAGCGGCTTATCAAACAAAAGGCTTTGAACCGCACCCTGCGCGCCTGTGTCGGTGTTCTCGTTATAATAAGTTTCCTTGTCAACAGTGCTTGTTATCACTTTTTTGCCTGCGCCGTTCTGTCTGGCAAGCGTCACCTGCAATGTGACGATGTCATCGGCACGTTTGATATCCTCGATGAATTCGCCAACTGCGGTGTAAGGCTCAACTTTCCTGCAATCGGAGCTTTTTCTTGCCAAAGAGCGTTTGAGAATCAGCGCAAGAATATCATGCAGTTCGGATTTTGAGTTGAACTCCGACGGTTCAATCAGTCGTGAACGGCTGAGAGCGGTGTCGATATTATTAAAATCATCAATGTTATATATCTGCCTGCCATCATCTGATAAAATAATTGCATTATAAAGCGTTGCACCGAGCGAATAGATGTCGCTTTGCTCAGACACACCGTATACAAAGCTGTTCCTTGTGTCATCTATCATTTCCGGAGCACGAAAGCCGTATGTGCCGGCGGTGCGCATGGCAGGATTTTCAGCCATAAATTCAGTTTGAGGATATATCGAGTTGATATCAAACAGAGATACGGTGATATGGTCTGCGTCATTTTCATCTATCATGCGTATTCCGAAGTTGGACGGTGTTATATCAAGATGCAGGCAGTTGCTGAAATGCAGTTTTTCAATGCCGATTGCAAGCGCTTTCATCGCATGCAGAATAATTCGCAGCTGTTCGGCGAGGTAAAGATTGATATCCACTGACGGATTTTCAAATTCAGCTTTGATATTCTCAAACATTCTGTCAACATAATCGCTGAACGAATCCACGGTATTATCGCCCGGAGTCCAGATATAAACTGTGTAATTATCGGGTGAATCTGCTTTCGGAATCCCCCTGTAAATATTTATCGGAGAAAAGAAGTTGTCACACTGCTCATCGCTTCGCTTCAGTTCTGCTATTTTTTTATATGCATCAATGAAAGATTCCCTTGCCGGCAGAAATCTTGAAAGCGTAAGCTTGTTTGCATAAAGCTGATTTGCCGCTTCACCATCGTCAATGTTTCTTCTTTTCAATTTATATGAATCCATGCCGACGGGATAAAACTCTTTGAGTGTACCCGTTTCGGCAATATCTCCGTTTTCAAGATAACGTGTTGCCTTATAGCAAATGCATGATGCGCCTGCATGAACGGTACCCTCAATTGCAAAATCGCAAGTATCGCCTTCGCTGACACTTTCACGCAATTTTATGCTGTCGGTCAAAGCGAGTCTGCCCGCCAATTCCGCTTCGGCATTTTCATCTTTAATTATATCCGCCATCTTTGAATCTCCTTTATAGTCATGAATTTGCTGTTTTGATGATGAAAATATGGGATAATTAGGAATTAGGAGTGAGGAGTTAAGGACGCGGAATAGATATTTCCTATATTTAGTTTTCAGTCCGCGAAGATAGATAGTAGTTATTTTATAAATTGTTATTATAATAAATATCTAACCGCTGCCTGTTATTAATTTTGCGGACAACCGATTAAAGATTGGCTACTGTTTTCCCGCGACTATCGTTCCTCACTCCTAACTCCTCATTCCTCATTGTTTCTTCCTCTGCGGACTATTGCTCACTATAAGTACAATCTTCCCCGCAATTACGCATTACGAATTTTTATAAATTCATAATAATGCAGCTGCAATCATCCTGACATTCCTGTGCATCAAAATACTCTTTCAGCGTCTTATCATCGTTTTGTTCAACCATTGCCGAAACATCTTTTTTCATTCTGCCGTTTTCATAGAACAGGCTCCATGCCCCATCGGTGCAAAGCATGAAATATGAATATTTATTTGCAGAAACAAAATTTATGTCCACGCAGTTTTCGGCATTTCTTGTTGTGGTTGTATATGTGCCGCCGTCTGCAAATTCAGGTTCGCACATAAGTGACAGTTCTCCGTCATTGAACGCATAAATCAAGCTGTCGCCAAGCATGAAAGTCATGGCATCTCCGCTGATCTTGTTAAAGCAGACGAAACTTATCGTTGAAGAATAGGATTCAACCGATTCACCGGTTGCCTTTGCCTCATCATTTAATTTTTGAAAGATATATTCCACCATCAGTTTAGCTGTGGTTTCTTTGCTTGCGGTAAAGATGTACTCAGCATCATCCAGCACTGCGTCTGCAACCGCACGACACGCAATTTCAGCGCCCTTTTTGCTGTTTTTGCATGATGAAACACCGTCAGCAATAACTATTATTTTCGCAATCTGATTTTCTGCCGCCAGAACGGCATCCTGATTCGGCAAGCCGAATTCGTTATGATATTCGCCTATTCTGGTGTAGGCTGTTGTGTCTGTGTGTTTTATTTTTCTCAAACTCCTTTTTGGGGGGATTGTTTATAATCTTTTGATTTTACATCAATCCCTATCTCGCCGATTCATAATCATCCCTCAGTTTTTCGTAATATGCAACCAATCTGTCGCTTTGTGATCTGCTTTCGTTGCGGAAATTATCTCTGTATGCGATGAAAATAAGATAGATATCAAACAAGTTTTTTGAATTTATTTTTTGATATCCTGCTTTTTCAAGCAGAGCGTTTGCACCTGCATATTTAAAAGGCTTGTCCTCTTCCTTTTTCTCTTTATCTTCCTCTCCCGATTCAGTATCTTCAAAATCAACAGAGTAGTCCTTACCCTCACAGAAATCCCGATAGAATTCCTCAAAGTTCCTCACGGCATCGAGATCTGATGTAACTTTGTAGCAGTTGACTGCCAGCATCTGATAGAAGCATAAAACAACTATTGCAGTTCTGCTCGGCTTGTCAAAGCTGAAACCGTTATCGAAGTAAAGTTTTAATCTATTCTCAATTTTTTCAATAATCTTCTTCAGGGCGGCTTGATTGTTATTGCAATGGAACAATACTTTTGAAAAACTCTGTTCAAAATACATTTTTTCATCAAGGAATCTATCCACTTTGCCGCCAATCAATTTATCGAACATCCTTTCAATCGGTGTTTTACGGTCAATCTGCTGATTTTTCCCGGCATTTCTCTTGCCTTCTTTATATGCATCATAATCTTTATTCCAGCTATTACATTTAATTTCATGCTCCTTGCCGTTCTCATCAATCCACGGTTCACTTGTGAAAAATGATTCGCAATAAGGGAACGGCTCTCCCCTGTCATTTTTACATCTGCCGCATTTTGAACACTTGACGGTTGTCATATATGCATACAGCTTAATGAAATCAACAAGTGTGCTGTCCTCTTCAAGCGATTCGACTATGCTGTCAAAGGTATCGCCAAAATACATTTGCTCTTCAAGTATTCCGAGCCATTTGTTCAAGCGCTGTGTTTCGTGCTCGATCACTTGCTTTGCAGTGCGGTTTTCACCGTTTATTTTCATGATACTTCCGTTGATTTTGCACGGCATGGAATTAATCAGATATGCCTTGATTGTGTCAACATCATTAAACGATGCCTCCATATAATCCCTCTCAAAGCTGTCACTCATTGCCCGGTTTTGCTGTGCGCCTTTTTCTGTCATTGCAAAGTCTTCACTGCTTTTGCCGTTTTCCTTGCAGTATCTTATAATTTCATATGCCGTTTTCAGCTTATCATAAGCGGTCATATCCTGGTCAAGACTCCACAGAAAAGCCACTTCGGCAAAGTTTTTATAGTTGATTCCGTGACCGTCAACAGGAACGGATTTCATGCCTTTTTCCATGTCCTCGGATAAGCTGTTGACAATATTATCAGCATAATAATCAAAGAAAAGGTTCTTTTGAATATCACGCGTCATCTTCGGGTCGGTTTTCTTGTCGCGTTTGAAAGTCATGTCGAACGCAATTGCAAAAACATAAAGATATTCTCTTGTTTTACCCTGAGCGCTGAATTTTGCGCTTGCAAGTTCATCAACCATCCTGAGCAGTTCATAATCATTATTATCGCCGGTAAGAAGCCCTTTATTTTTTTTATATCCGTCGCCGGTATTGATTTTTGTGTAATCATTCACTCTTTTGCCGAGTCTGTCATAAAGCAGCTGCAAATAAGTATTGGCATCTTTTGAAACATATTTTTCCGCTTCATCAACAAAATCAACCGCGTTTCTTTTTTCGTCTATGGGAGAATCTGAAATCTTTGTGCGGTCAAAAATATTTTTTTTCGCATTTCCATCAATACACTGTGCCATATTTTCCGCGCCGTCAAAATTGAACTCTACAGTCGGAAATGCCCTTTGCACCAAAATTTTGGTTGTTTCGTTAACGGGAATTTTATCAGCAACATCGGTTAAAAGCACAGCGGCGCGAATCAGATACGGAAAATCGGAGATTCCGAATTCCGCTTTGCTTTTTCCTGCCCTGGATGCCTTTCCCAGTGCCTTATATAAAGCATGGGATTTTTTTATTTTAGCGGGACTGAACCCTTTCATGTGAACCATTCCAAACTGCGTGTAATCAAATCTGAAACAATCTGACAACACCTTTGCAGTACCGTTCAAAGCCTCTTCACTTAAAACACTTGGATCAACCAGTTCGCAAAGCGCCTTGCAAATTTCTTCATTGACTGGTGTAACCGTACCTTTATATATGATCGCCCCCTGAAGTTTGGTGAGAGAATCAACAGATTCATCTGAAACAAACTGATTTTTACCGACTTTTGAAGATTTTTTTGTTTTGTTCAAAACATCAAAAATCCTGTCGTTAATTTTTTTGTAATCACCGCCGAATTTGGTTAAGACAAGCAGCTTAAGGTCTGTGCCGTTCCATTCGCTAATACCCTCGCAATAGCCAAACTGCCTTATCAAATGTTTCAAAATCAAAACACGTGTAGTTTCATTTTCGGTGTCGTATTTATATTCATCACCGCCCGTCAAGTTATATGCTCTGAGCAATCTTCTGACAAGTCTGCTCATATAATCCGATGATGAGTGGTAATCGCTGTACACCTTGTTAAGTTTATCAAGGAAAAGTTCATCAAGTTCACTGTCGGTAGGAAGCATGCGGACATATCTTTCATATTCTGCAATCACCTTGCTGTTAAGTTCCATGTCTGAAAAATTTCCCAGCGGCAGTTTAACCGTGCGTCCTTTATATTCTATTTCCTTATCGCTTTCTGCATATTCGGGAATCTGGTTTAACATTATCAGCAATCTTATTTGCAGTGAACCGAAAGCCTTACGACCCTGATTATATTCTTTCATTTCCCTGATAATTTTTTCGGCATCTGCTCTCAGTCCGATTTTAAACATATCATCCAGTTCATATTTTGTATATGCCAATCGCTGAGTAAAATCAGAAAACTTTCTGTAAGGAATTACTGCTGCATTCATCATGATAATCACCATAGCCTTTCATCAGCACGACGTATCTTGTGCTTATTATATAGTCTGAAGTCTGCTTCCCGAATTTAGGGGGAGCGGCTTTTATTTCAATTATATATTATAAGAACATTCATTTCAACAACATTCTGCAAATTTTTAATTTTTCATCAAAAAACGACAAGTAACGCTCATATTACCCCCTATAATTTATTTTCACACACTGTTTCGTATAATGGGTGCATGAAATAAAGGAGAGAATGAAAACGAGAGAACCTTGACAATTGAATAGTACTTGCGCACGGGTACTGCGTACGGCTATGATGCGGGGAAGATTGTGCCTGCCGAAAGATTCAGTCCGCAGAGAAGGCTCACGTTGTTCGCGGCTAAATTATGCTTCACATAGCTAAATTGCTTGGCACAGCTAAATTTGACTGCGTCAAGCGAAATTGCTCACTGTGTTCGCAGTTGTTTTGTGTAGGGGACGCGTCACACTTAAAGCTTTACATTACATATAACGGTAAGTCTGTATCGGTGTCCTGCGGACATCTTGGGATTACTCCCTCAGTCAGCTACGCTGACAGCGTCTCGGCTGCCGCCTCGGTCGGTGCTTTTGGACTGCGTCCAAAGGTGTTCACCGAACACCCGCACCCTCAGCGAGGGAGCCAAATAAGGCCTTTCTCCCAGAGGAAGGTGGCGAAAATGCGTAGCATTTTTGACGGAAGGAGTTTACAATCTATTCATTTGCACTATCTTTTAGTTGGTTGCATTGCTGTTTTATTTTCTAAAAAAAGGTAGACCTGCAATCTGACTGTTTCGAACCATATTGATTGTTAACATCTGCCTGATTTGGTCGCCCACATGGGGCGACCCTACCAAACAAAAAATCACATTAACCATCAAACAAATATAATTTCACAAACAAAATAATTTGAAAGGACCGAAAAAACATGTCATTTTTCAAAAACTTTTTAACATTCGTAACACCCACCGAATTCAATTCAGACGCACTTAAACATCCTAACGTTTCAGCTGATTCCACTGAATCCAACGTCAGCGTTCTGTCAAAAGATGAGCAGCAAACAATTTTGATGCCCGTTTCCGACACTCACGAGCAGGAAGAAAACATCAGCGATGCTGTTGCCGCCGATGATATCACAAAAAATGAAATCGATTCCGAAGAAACTGCGCAAGCCGAAACAACTGTTTACGATAAGGCGGTTCAAAGCGAAGAATCCGAAAATGAACCTGCATATTCCTCATTTAAAGAGTTCATTGCGTTTCAACTTGCCAAGCATGAGTCTGCCGAGTATGAACTGTCTGACAAGGATGAAGCAAAAGACGCAGAGTCAGAACCGACTGAAAACGAAGAAGAATTTGCCGTTGAATGTGAGCCTGCCGAAAACCTTGCTGAGCAAACAGAGCAAAATGAAACTGAACCCGCCGATGTAAAGAATGAAACTCCAAAACCTTGTGAAACTTCAAATGCGGGTAATGTTTCAATCGAATCATATTTTGCCGCAAAGGGTTTTCGCATTGAGTTTGATGACAAGCAGGAAGCAATCGCTCCTGTTGAGTCACTGGCATATAACATTGCAATCAACTATCCGCATACAAAAAATTTCATCCGTTTCATAAGGGAAAACATCACAAGAAAGACCTTCGATTTTGTATACAGTCTTAATTCTTTGGCTGTTGCAGATCGCCTTGCAATCATTTCACTTGCGGAACAGCTTAGCGAATACGGAATCATTGCAAACTACTATCACAACAAGTTAAGCCAAACCATTAAAGGCACTGTCAGTTCTGCACCGAGATGGATCAACTTCATTAACGGCAACTTCCTTGAGATGTACGCAAAGTGCGTTACAATCGGTGTAATCAAAAAATCAGCTGAAATTTACGGCTGTGATTACGAGTTCTGCCACAACGCTTTCATTTTGCGAGATGATGAAAAGCACGAACTTGACATGGTGTTCCGCCTGGGCGATCAGGTATTCTGGAGCGAAATCAAATCAGGCAAGTTCAACCCTGATGTTTACCGCAAACTCGGCATTACAATGGGTCTTGTTCCCGACAAAATGATTCTTCTTGCGGCAGATAAGTCCTTTGAAGCAGCAACCATGATTGCATATTTCAATGAGTGCTACTGCGGCAACATCGTAACATTCAAAAGCGCTCTCATCGAAATGATCAACAAAGCTTTCAAAAAGGAGGTCGAATAACCATGATAAACTATACCAACGGCGCTACATACCAAAAGGGACACATTGACGTATCGTCAGAACATATTCCCGTAAATCCCGCATTCAAAACCTTTCACCCCGGTGAGGAGCATGTTTTTGAACCCCACACGAACACAGTCACTTTCTATCAGGTTGCAAAGGCATTCGAGGATGGAACGATTACTAAACTTGATAAAACCGTCATCTCCCTTGTTGCAACATTTGCAAGTGCCGCATGCACAACAAAAGCACTGCTTGAACTGCTGACGCTCATGGATGCCGACGCAAACAAAAACACACTTGAAAGTTCAGTCAAAAGGCTGTTTCGCTATCATCTGGTTGATTTTTCAAGATTCAGAACCCCAGACGGCCAGCAATGCAACACAAGAGTCATCACTCTGACAAACTACGGCTCACAGATTGCGGATGAACTCGGAGTAATTCACCGATTCGACCACAACAGAGAAAGACGCAGACAAGCCGAAACATATTCCGTCAAATCAAGAACGGAAACAACTCAGCTTATCTGCAACTGGCTGAAGAATCTCTCAATTGAAAAATTCTCTGTCAGACCCGTGATAGTCGTAGACCCTGATAACCATGCAATCATCAGACCTGCTGCAACGATCAGTCTGAATGGCGACACACTCTACTTTGAAGTCCCCCGCAGACACGAAGGCTGGCTTGACGACATCAACGAAAAACTGCACCGCTATGAGTTGGTATTCGGCGGCAAGGACAATGTACCCGAAATCGTCATAAACGGCGAAGATGAAGAAATGAACCGCGAAATCTTCAACAGCCTTAAGGGTAAGGGCATCAGTTCAAAAATCATGTATACTGACGACCTGAAAATGTTCGGCGACGGATTCAGAACAAGCCTATACACGTTCGATTCAGACGGAAGAATGTTAAGGTACAGAATAGCAGCATAGTGCTTGCGGTGCTTGCGCACGGCTATGATGCGGGGAAGATTGTACCTGCCGTAAGATTGAGTCCGCAGAGAAGGCTAATACTGTTCGCGGCTAAATTATGCTTTGCATAGCTAAATTGCTTGACGCAGCTAAATTTGACTGCGTCAAGCGAAATTGCTCACTGCGTTCACAGCTGATTTGTAGTACCTTGTTTCAACTAAAACTTTACATTACATATAACGGTAAGTCTATATCGATGTCCTGCGGACATCTTGGAGCACCTCTCCGTCAAAAATGCAAGCATTTTTGCCACCTCTCCTTTCAGGAGAGGCATAAAGAGGCTCGCCCTGAAAGGCAATGTCGTCAACTTAATAGAAATAAATAAAAATCTTCCAATAAGGTTCAACATAAAGATAGCCACGTGCCCC
>JAMPDR010000042.1 GCA_023665555.1 Ruminococcus sp. | reverse complement strand
GCACCGACCGAGGCGGCAGCCGAGAAACGACCCCATGTGGTCGACCTGAACTTTATCGTTTGCACTATCTTTAAATCAAGAGTAAATAAGCACAATCTACCAATAAGACTGCAAATAAAGATAGCTGACAAAGCCCCAACTGTTTTGAATCTCTATGGTTATGGTGAACAGGCTAACCATAGCCGAACGTATTTCGTCATTATTGTACGGCGTCCAAAGGAAATGGGAGTTAGTACAAACATACCTATAGCAAATTACGGCAAAAATCGGAACGATTTTTCGCCGTTTTTTGCGTACGTCAGAGTTTCTTTTTGGTTACTTTTTCTGAACGCAGAAAAAGTAACTGCCCGTCCGGCACGAGGACAAGGTGACAGAAGCAGAAAACTATAATTCGTGGACGATATTTTGATTTTATCACAACTTTCCACGCGTACCTCTTCACTATTCCATATTACTTATTACTTCAACTATGCCCGTCCGGCATGAGGACAGTGCAAGCACAGGTAATAAGTAAGAGGTAATAGTGAATATGTGTAAGAGGAAAGCCAACAGTCAGAACAAATTAATTCTGCGGACGATATTTTTATTAGGCACAATTTTCCCCGCAATATTAGCCATACACAAACACCTATAAATTATTTCTCCTAAAAAATAAAGCTGCTATCTGTTTGTAAGCACAAAAAAGCTCCGCTTAAAACGGAGCATAAGACTTTAATCAGTCTGTGATTTCAGGCTTCTTAACATCTACATCGATGTCCATGCCGAGAACTTTAAGAAGCTGAACTACCCAATAAAGGATATCCTTAATGAAAAACTGAAGATCCATTTCATACACCTGCCTAATAAAAAATTTTTGCTGAAAAAATCAACCGCTTTTGACTTTTTCTTTCATATATATAGTACATCAAGAGTTAAATTTTGTCAATATGTAGTTGTGAAAAATATTAAAAAATTGTTCATATTTTATTACGCTTTTTCAATAAAATTACATCTGTCTATGATTGGTTTTGCTTGCATTTTTTGCGCTTATAATGTATAATAAATCTCTAATATATTTATGGGCGGAGGATAAGGCAAAAATGGCAAATTCCTGTTTGATAATCGGTGCAGGTGCGGCAGGTCTTATGGCTGCTGGCACAGCGGCATCGAACGGTGTGGATGTTACTCTTGTTGAAAGAAACGATAAGCCGGCAAGAAAAGTTATGATTACCGGCAAAGGACGCTGTAATGTAACAAACAATTGTAACATGATAAATGAACTTGTTGAACATGTTCCCACAAACGGAAGATTTTTACATAGTGCTTTTTCATCCTTCATGCCTTACGATACTATGGAGTTTTTTGAACAGCACGGTGTTGAACTTAAAATCGAAAGAGGAGAGCGTGTTTTTCCTGTTTCTGATAAGGCAGTTGATATTGTTGATGCATTGAACAATTTCAGTTTGAACAGCGGTGCAAAACGCATCAAAGGCAGAGCCGCAGAACTTATCATTGAGGATGGACAGATTAAAGGTGTTGTTCTCGAAAGCGGAGAAAAGCTGTTTGCGGATAAGGTCATAGTTGCAACAGGCGGTATGTCATATCCGCTTACAGGTTCAACCGGCGATGGATATGAACTTGCGAAGCAGGCAGGGCATACGATTATTGAGCCGAAACCGTCACTTGTTGCACTTGTGTGCCACGAGGGGTTTTGCATGGATTTGCAGGGTCTTTCACTTCGCAATATTGCAATCAGTGTTATTGATTCTGAAAAATATAAAGAGATATATCACGACTTCGGCGAGATGATTTTTACTCATTTCGGTGTGTCCGGGCCTGTGATACTCAGTGCAAGCGCGCACATGAAAGATATGAAAGAGCGCAAGTATGAGATTCATATTGACCTCAAACCGGGTCTTACATATGAACAGCTTGATGCACGGGTGCAACGTGATTTTCTTGAGAATTCAAACCGTAACTTTATTAATGCACTTGATAAACTGTTGCCGAAAAAAATTGTTCCGATTGTCGTTAAGCTGACAGGAATCAAGCCATCAACAAAGGTTAATCAGGTAACCAAGCAGATGAGAGCGAAACTAGTTAATCTTTTGAAAGATATGAAAGTGACCGTTCTCGGTTTCAGACCCGTTGAAGAAGCCATAATTACTTCAGGCGGTGTAAATGTTAAGGAAATTGATCCGAAAACAATGCAGTCAAAGCTTGTTAAAGGCTTATATTTTGCAGGTGAGGTTATCGATGTTGACGCGTACACAGGCGGTTTCAACTTGCAGATTGCCTTTTCAACCGGACATCTTGCAGGAACGAAAGTTAGTGAATAGGTATGCGGTGGAAGTTGTGCATGAAGGTAAGATGCAGTCCGCAAAAACAGAAGAAACCTTTTAATGGCGTCCCTGAAAGGGAAGCTGTCGAAAATGCGTAGCATTTTTGACTGAAGGGTAACTCTAAGATGTCCGTAGGACATCAAAGCAAGCTGATAGTTTTGCATATGTTATTTTAAAGTAGTCATCTTTTCATAAGGTAATCACTTATCATTAGAAAAATTATAATGATATAATATATAGATTCAATTTGATTATTGCAAACGGGTGGAGATGCATGGAAGAAAAAGATTATGAATATACAGGGTATAATAAAAATCTTATGCCAAACGCAAGAAGTTTGCGCAAAAACATGACTCCACAAGAAAGACGTTTATGGCACGATTTTTTAAAAACATATCCTATAAGATTTTATAGACAAAGATCTATTGATTTTTATATTGCAGATTTCTATTGTTCAAAAGCTAAACTTGTTGTTGAATTGGATGGAGCACAACATTATACTCCGAATGGAAAAGAATATGACAAGTTGCGTACAGAAATTATTGAATTACATGGCATTGAGGTTGTAAGGTTTTCAAACACCGATATTAATAATAATTTTTATAACGTATGTTCAGTAATTGATAATAAGGTTAAAGAACGAATTGATTTGTGAAATAAATCTCATCTTAATTTAGAACGTACAATTAATAAAATATGTGCAATGGGTAAGTCTGTATCGATGTCCTGCGGACATCTTGGAGCACCCTTCAGTCAAAAATGCAAGCATTTTTGACAGCTTCCCTTTCAGGGACGCCTTTTTTAGTTCTCGTCTAATGAAAGGCGGCAATCAGAAATTGCTTATATGTGGGAGTTTTAATAAAAATAGTCATTAAATAAAATACAACCAAAGGAGAACCAACCATGATAAATGTTGCAATAGACGGACCTGCCGGAGCAGGCAAAAGCACGATAGCAAGAAAAGCCGCAAGCGTGCTGGGATATATATATATTGATACAGGTGCATTGTATCGTACTGTTGGTCTTGCCGCAATGAGAGCAGGCAAAGATTTGGAATCACCCGAATCAATAGCATCAGTATTGACCGATGAACTTTCGGTTGAATTGAGATTTGTTGACGGTGAGCAGAGAATGTTCCTCAATGGCGAGGATGTGTCAACCGACATCAGAACACCTGAGGCCTCAACTGCTGCCTCCCGTGTGTCAGCAGTGCCTAAGGTCAGGGAGTACCTTTTTGATTTGCAAAAGAAAATGGCTAATGAGAATAACTGTATAATGGACGGCCGCGATATCGGTACGGTTGTCTTGCCTGATGCAAAGGTTAAAATCTTTCTGACAGCTTCTGCCGAAGCAAGAGCACAAAGACGTTTTAAGGAACTGACAGAAAAGGGCATGGACGTTAAATATGACGACGTTCTTGCTGATATGATAGAAAGAGATTACAACGATTCACACAGAGCAATCGCTCCGCTTAAACAGGCAGATGATGCAATTTTGTGTGACACAAGCAATATAAATCTTGAGCAGTCAATTGAACTCATAATTAACACAATTAGGGAAAACATATAGTTAATGAGGAATGAGGAGTTAGGATTGAGGAACGAAGGTTGCGGTGCTTGCGCACGGCTAATATTGCGTGGAAGGCTGTACTTGTCGAAAGATTTAGTCCGCAAAGATAGATAAGTAAATGATTATAACTTGTGATTATAATAACTTTCTAACCGAAGTATCTCGTTATTTTTTCGCGTTCGAATGATTAAAAATTGCTGCTATTTTCCTCGCGACCATAATTCCTCATCCCTCACTCCTAATTCCTAACTAAAAAGAGTGATTGTTATGAAGTTTGATTTTTCAAATCCGAAAGAAACTAAGTTTTATGACCTCATGAAGCCTGCCGCAAAAGCAGCATTGAAGTTTAGGTTTGATTTGAACTGTGACGGTATACAGAATATTCCGGAAGAGGGCGGCTTTATCATTGCGGCGAATCATGTTCATTTTTTCGATGCGGTGATGATCGTTGCATACTGTCCGAGAACGTGTCATTTTATGGCAAAAAGTGATTTATTCTCAAAACCTGTTTTGGGTTCATTTCTGAAAAAGATGAATTCGTTTCCCGTTAAAAGAGGAACAAGCGATAAAAATGCACTTGAGTTTGCCGAAAAAATTATCAGCAACGGCTGGATTCTCGGGATTTTCCCGGAGGGAACACGCTCGAAAACATTTGTGCCACAAAAGGCGAAAAACGGAGTGGCATATCTTGCCAAAAAAACAGGAGCAGATGTGTTGCCTGTGAGCATATACAGAACTCCTAACAAAAAAAGCCTAAGACCAAAAGTTTCGCTCAGATTCGGTGAGATAATCAAAAATGAAACATTCGGATTTGATGAAGAATATAAATCTCAGCAGATACGAAGCGCGGCGAATCTTATTATGGATAAGATCAATGCGTTGTGGAATTTGGGATACCTTGCGTAATTAATGAGAAATGAGGAGTTAGGAACGGAGGTCGCGGTGCTTGCGCACGGCTAATATTGCGTGGAAGGCTGTACTTGTCGAAAGATTTAGTCCGCAAAGATAGATAAGTAAATGATTATAACTTGTTATTATAATAACTCTCTAACCATAATTTACAATTTAATTTTGCGGATATATGATTTAAATTTGTTGATATTTTTCCCGCGACCATAACTCCTCATTCCTCACTCCTCATTCCTAATTAATATAAATATCGAGGTGAAAATCATGCCTGTTGAAAAAGCAAAAACTGCCGGGTTCTGTTTTGGGGTTAACCGTGCTGTGAAGATGCTTTATGAAATGGTTGAAAACGGAGATAAGGTCTGTACGATTGGACCTATCATACATAATCCTCAAGTAATAGATGATTTGCAAAGTAAGGGTGTCAGAATTATTGATGACCCTGTCGAAGCAAAAAAAGGTGAGCATATAGTTATTCGTACTCACGGTGTGACACGTCAAATGCTTGAAAAAATTAAATCGCTCGGAATAGAATATACTGATGCCACATGTCCATATGTGATGAAGATTCATAATATCATTAGAGAGAATTCAACTGCTGATAACATTGTTTTGATTGCAGGCGATGAATCACATCCCGAAGTTTGCGGTTTTCGCAGTCAATGCAGCGGTGAGAGTTATGTGTTCAAAACCGCAGAAGATTTTGATAAATTAATTGAAGAACACCCTGAATTTCACGAAAAAGAATTAATTTTTGTCGCTCAGACAACTTTTTCTGTTGAAGAGTGGAAAAAATGCTCAAAAAAATTCAAAAAACTATGTACAAAATCAATTTCATTTGATACAATATGTAAAGCTACGCAAAACAGACAAATTGAAGCGGAAAAAATTTCATCACATTGCGATGCAATGATTGTTGTGGGCGGTCATTTCAGTTCGAACACGGCAAAGCTTAAAACAGTGTGTGAAAAAAATTGTCCGACATATCTTGTTGAGCGTGCGCAGGAACTTAAGCAATATGACTTTTCATCCTGCAAATCAATTGGGGTAACAGCGGGTGCATCGACACCTGCAGGTATTATAAAGGAGGTACTTTTTACCATGTCCGAAATTTTAAACGAACAAAATTCTGAAGACTTTGACTTCGCAGAGGCTCTCAAAGAAAATCTTGATGCTACAATGAGCATGGAGCCGCAGGTCGTTGGCGTTGTTGTAGGTATTGCACCTAATGAAATACAGGTCGATATCGGCAGAAAATATGCCGGATTTGTTCCCATCGAGGAATACAGCAACGATCCGACTGCCGATCCGTCTGCCGAACTCAAAATCGGCGACAAAATCAATCTTATTATCATGAAAACAAATGATAATGAAGGAACAATGATGCTTTCAAAGCGTCGTTATGATGCAATTGCAGCTTGGGATGTTATCAGCGAAGCTAAAGAAAGCGGCGAAACTCTTGAAGCAGTTGTTGCTGAAGCTGTTAAGGGCGGTGTTCTTGTTTACCCGAAGGGAATCCGTGTATTTATTCCGGGCTCACTCACAGGTCTTGCAAGAGATGCTGAACTTTCATCTCTTGTTAAATCAACTCTCAGATTCCGTATTATCGACGTTGACAAGTCAAAAAGACGTGTTGTCGGTTCAGCTCGCGCAGTTATCAAAGATGAGCGCAAGGCTGCATCAGATGCATTCTGGGCACAGGTTGAGGAAGGTCAGGAATACACCGGTGAGGTTAAGTCACTCACTTCTTACGGTGCATTCGTTGATCTCGGCGGTGTTGATGGCATGATACATATTTCAGAGTTGTCATGGAAGAGAATCAAACGTCCGTCAGATGTTGTTAACGTTGGTGACACAGTTAAGGTTTACATCAAGGCTCTTGATGCTGAAAACAAGAAGATTTCTCTCGGTTATAAGAGAATTGAAGACAATCCGTGGGAGATTCTCAAGAGAGATTATCCTGTTGGTACAATTGTTGAAGCTAAGGTTGTTGGTCTTACAACATTCGGTGCTTTCGCAAACGTAATTGACGGTATTGATGGTCTTATCCACATTTCTCAGATTGCTGACCGTCACATCGTATCTCCGAAGGATGTTCTTTCAATCGGTGATTGCGTAAGAGTTAAGATTACTGAAATCGACTTCGAAAAGAAGCGTGTCAGCCTTTCAATCCGCGCTCTTATTGAAGATGGCGAAGGTATTAATCTCGACGCTGCTGAAGAAACAGAAGAAGTTGAAGAGGCAGCTGAGGAAGCAACAGAGGAAGTTGCAACTGAAGAATAATTCTTGGGCAAAAACAATAATTAATAAAGCGATACACACGGCTTGGGTCGGGTGCATCGCTTTTTTTGTCTTTTTATGATGATAATATGCGGGAAGGATTGTACCTGTTGTGAGCAATAGTCCGCAAAGGAAGAAACAATGAGGAATCTTTACTTATAGTCTTATTGGGAGATTGCTTTTATTTATTATTCTGCTTTTAGCTTGCGTATAACTTTATTTCGCGGATGGGAAGTTAAGATAGCAGATATTTCATCGCGACCACCGTTCCTCACTCCTAACTCCTCATTCCTCATTCTTCATTCTTCCTCTGCGGACTATTGCTTACAACCGGCACAATCTTCCCCGCAATTACGCATTACAAATTAAGCATTACGAATTAGATGTACAACTGCTATGACAAACATGTGCAGAGGATAGAAAACATAAAACACCCATTTGCTTGATTTGAAATGACCTTTTTCTCCATTGTACATCATAAGTATGGGCATGCTGAGAAACACACCTAATGTATACAGCGATGATAAAAGCGAGTTTCCAATATCCGCAGTTGCCGAATAATATTGATAAACTGTTACTAAGAAGTACCCAATCCCCACCAAACTAAAGAAAATAAGCCTTTTTTGCTCGTTATCACGATATTTATAGAATATCACGCACCACAAAACAGCATAAACATACCAGTCACAAACTAGAGTCAATGCACACAGGATTGCAATGAGTATGACTTTTTCTGCCTTGTCTGTGCGTGTTGCCTCAACGTGAACAGCAAGCAGTCCGAAAAACAGTGTAAAAATCATGTTAAATGAAAGTGTGATTGCTCCGCCGTGCATCAACCACCACGGCAATTGCGATATCAGTGCAAAAATGAACAGCCGAAGTGCATATTTCTTTTTGCTTCTTGTGTAGTGATATCCCTCGGCGATGAAAAAGCACATTATCGGAGCAGTTGTTCTGCCGAGAATATGAAAAATCCGAGCAGTAGGGGATGAAAATTGCAAAAATGTCCACGCAATATGATCAAGCAGCATGGCGAAAATTGCAAAGTATTTTATTATGTCACGGTTAAGACATTTTTTCATATCGCACCAACTCTTTTCTTGATTTGGTATCTCTAATGAGCAACAGGACACGGTTTTTTCTGACGTGTCCTGTTGAGATTGCTTTTATTTTCCTGCAATTTCTTTGTGATATTTGATTTGATTGATAAGGAATCCTAAGAGCAGATATATGAGAATCAACGGCAAAAGCAGAACGGTAACAATGACAGTTGTTGCGATAATTCCCTTTCCTTTGCGGCTCTTTTTAATTTCAGGCTTAGGAATTTTTTGCTCTGTAGGCGCTTTGCTGCCAAGATATAATTTCAATTCGGCATCGGCATCAGGTATACCATCGTTGAATAAAAGCGGTTCAACAAGGTCACTGACGGATGTTGCATTTTTGATAAGCTTTGACAGTTTGATTCCGAGCGCGCCCATGATGCTGTCAATGATGCTGCAAATGCCGAGAGTGATTTTTGAATATGCCGTATCAGGCGAATATGGACTGTCACCGCCGTAGAGATTGACAATAAGTGAGATGATAAAGTCAATGACACGCTTGTTAGCAATGTCGGCGTAATCGCTTTTTTGAAGTCCGCTTTCTTTTTTGCATAGCTTTGCGGCGGTTTTGATTTTTAAGTTTGTCAGCAGTTTTGCAATGGGTTTGATAAGCCAGCCGATTTTATAGATAAGTTTGGGATTGACGCTGAATGATGTAACCATTCTTGCAAGTTTGGGGATATCTGTTGCTGCCGCATCAATAAGTTCTGTAATCATGCCGAAAAATTTATCTGAAAGGTGCTGTCTGACAGTCTTATCACCGATGTCAAAATCAGGCTTTTCAGTGATTTCCATTGCTTTAACATCAATCATGTCGTTTGAGGGGTCGATGTTAAGTTTTCTATATGTACCGGGGAAACCTACAGGTGCAGCCGTTGTGATGTCATAGAAAATGTTGCCGTTCGGAGAAAAGGTGTAGGAAATATCCTGAATGTGAGTATGTCCTGTGAGTATGAACGGTATTCCCATATCGGCAAACTGGTTGCGCCTTTTTTCGTGTTCGCCCATCATGTTGCCGCCGGCGATTATTTTGTAAAACGGTGACGGCGGAATTAAAGGATGATGTGTCATTGCAATGATAAACTGATTGTTTTTGTGTGCATCCTCAACCTGTTCGGTAATCCACTTGAAGCAATCCTCGCTGAATCCGCTTGCACCGTTGTTATTCTTGTCGTCATTGAGTGCAAAAAGTCTGTATCCGTCTGCAAGCTGAACAACATATGACATGCTCTCGCGGTGAACAGAAATTGCCTCGTTCGGACCGAATTCATAATACATATCCCAAAGAGCTTCTCTCGGAGCAGTTTCAATTTGAATTGTTCCGTTTTCGGTGTAGGCGCTCGTCTGATTGTTATCGCGGTAGTCATGTGTTGCTGTGATGACATATACGCGCTTTCCGTTTTGTTTAAGGCGGCGCAGCAAAGTGATGACTTCTTCATGACTTGCAGGCTCAGCATTGCTGGTGATATCTCCCGAAACCAAGACGATATCGGTATCGTTATCTTTTTCAAGCTGTTTCATAAGTGCTTCAAGAATTTCTTCTGCATTTTTGAGGTCGCACTGACTTTTGCTGTTTGCTTTATCAAAATCGGGACCGCTGATGCCGACTTTTTTTGAATAATAATGCAGGTCTGAAATTACGTTGATGGTGAGCGGTGAATGATTTTCATACATTTTTATTTTCTCCTTTTAAACATGGCATTTTATTTCAAGCTTGTGTTCACCCGGCTTTGCTTTGATTTTTACTTCGGCAAGACCTTTGACTCTTTCGTTTATCTCAACTATTTTGCCGTCAAGATATGCAGAATAGCTGTTTTTATCATTCATAACGGCAAGCATGGTGAAAGATTCTGAATTGCCATAGTATGTGAAATTAACTTCAAGATTTGAATTGTCATTAGTGAAACTTACCTTGTCAAGATAGGTGTCGAAGCCGACATTAACAGTTCCCGGTGAGTAATATGCCTTTGTCCAAAGGTTGATAGGAGTGGAGAGCCCACCGAAATTGTGAAACCAGCCGCCGCAGCCTGTCACAACATTAACCATTTCAAAGGTATAATAGGTGCTTTCAACTTCTCGTTTCCAAATGTCGATTGCACGTTTTGCAATTTCAAAGGCAAAGTCGCTTTCTCCGCAGTCGAGCATTGCTTTCCAGATGAACCACTGATGCGGGAACCAGATGTTGCCGTTCCAGTATCCATTGACTTTGAAGTATCCTGCGGTTTTATCAACAGCACTGATGCCGAACGGTGAGAACATCTCATTTTCGTTTTTGAGGTGGGCGAGAATGGCTGCTTTTTGCTCATCATTGCATGCACCTGCGATAATCGGATAGATACCGTCAAGACCCTTGTTAACATTTTCTCCGCTTTCGGTTGTGAACTGAACGGTCGGTTCATAGTTATCATCGTGCAAAACATAGCTGAAATAACCGCTCTGTTCGTCCCATGAATATTTGTCAAGCGCTTCTGTCAATCTGTTGATGTCACTTTGATATTCGGCGATATCTTCTGTTTTGCCTGCCTTGTCGGCAATGATTGAGAGCAGTTTGGCAAAGCGAATAACCTGTGATGTTGTGATAACCGGAGCAGCCTTGTCACGAAGTTCGTTTTTCATCATTGCAACCTGTGCAGGGTAGTCATCCATGCCGCTGGTTGAATAGAAATAATCGTAAGTTGTGAGAAGTCCGCTTTTGAATTTAGCTGTGGTTGAGTTCCTGATTTTACCGCAAAGAAACCGATAATAAAGTCTTGCTCTGCTATAGAATTTGAACAGCTTTTCTTTATCATTGCTTTTTTGCAACATCTCATAATATTGATAGATCTGAACCGGAACAGGTGAGCCGTGATGCAAAAATGCATAGTCGGGGTTATCCTCGTCTGATAGATATGTATCAAGAATATATTCTGCAAACTGCGGAGCATATTCATTCATGCCAAGTCCGATAAAACCCGAATCCCATGTATAAAGGCAATCCCAACGCTTACCAGGGGTATGATGCAGAATATAATCGCCGTGCTTATAAATTGGATAAACAACATTTGTCATGACTGTTGCGGCAAGAATTTGGTTTGAAAGTGAATACTTCTGACCGGCCTTGTTTAGCTTAATGCTAATTGCAGTTTGTTTTGCTTTTTTATATGTCTGTTCATACTCATCAACAGTCTGATAGATACTGTCGTTTGATGAAATGACGGCATATCTAATCTGAGTTGTGTGAGGTTCAAGGAAAATAGTGTGGCTGATCTCATTATGGAAAAATCCGTTATCGGAATGTTTTCTGTTAAATGCACCAGTGAAACTTTCAGTTAAATCATCAAAGGTTTCGTCGGCATTTGAAAGTCTTGCAGTCATGCAGTCCTCAAGCGAACCTGTTTCGATCTGACGAAAACGCGTGTTATCATCAAATACACGAAGATAGAATTCATCGTTGATTCCATCATATTTCAGCTTTGTGAGATATCCGCCGTTTGAACATTTTTGTGTATCAATTTGCGGAACAAAAATTACATCTTCTCTGTTAACCTCAATTTTATTTACGTCATCTTTTTCGCATATTACAAAGAAGTCAAATTCTGCTGCACCTGTTCCAAGTGAATTCAAAGAGAACGAAAACTCTCCCTTGTCAAGCTGACCTAACGGAAGCACGGCAAACTGAAGTTCATCGCATGCAGAAAGTTCAAGAACTTTGCCGCAGATTTCAAACGAAGCAGTATTTTCAGAGTTGATATATGTAACACCAACCATTTTGCCTTGAACATATTCAATGTCGCTTGTGCGATATCTGACAACAAGATGTGCATCGTTATAGCTGTTCGCGAGTACTGTTTTGAAAGTGACGCTATCACCTGGTTCGCCGCCAAAGGGTTTCAGAACACGATGAGGCATGTGCCATTTTTCTGCTCTGTCGCCCAGACCTTTTCCGAAGGTGAAGCGATTATCAAGGAATTCGCCCTTTTTTCGACCGTCTGCATTCTGCTCATCCCACGGCCGTCCTATACTATATCTATATTCATCATAATCTGTTGCTTTGATAACATCGCATTTTTGGGGATAACTCGCTTTGACGAAAGAATCAAACGGAAACTCAATCGATGCGAAATAATTAACAACACAGTTTTTGATGATGTCAGTATTGTTGACAAATTCAGTTCTCACAAGTGTACTGTTTTCGCCTATGCGCGTATATGAAACATCTGCATAAACAGCGTCCTTACATTCAAGGTCATGCCTGAACGAATAAAAGCCGTAATCACTGCTCGAAAGCCATGGATGATAAGCCGACGGCAGTGTAACATTTGGCACTCTTATATCAAAAGCGGAAATTGCGGGTGCAACTGAAAAATCGAACCTTGAACCGCCTACATCCGGGTGGTCGGTAACCTTGGAAATACCTGCATATTTTTTACTGTAGGGACCCCAGACGGGAAAATAGTTATACATTATATACATCCTTTCGTTTTTAATTCGTAATGCGTAATTGCGGGGGAGATTGTGCCTGTCGAAAGATATAGTCCGCAGAGGAAGCTAACGCAGCTAAATTATGCTTCGCATAGCTAAATTGTTCACTGCGTTCACAGCTAAATTTGCTTCGCAAGCTAAATTATTCACTGCGTGAATAGCTGTTTTGAATCTTTATGGCTATGGCTAAAAAGCCGAACGTATTTCGTCATTATTGTACTGCATACAAAGGATACGGGATAACTGCCGGCTCGGCATGAGGACAGCGCAAGCGCAGGGAATAAGAAAGAGGTAATAGTGAAAAAGTTTCGTGTATGTGGAATTAATACTTCTGCTTTCTTGTCCTCTCAAGTAACTGTAACACTTCTCCGGTTTATAGACAAAATCATCAGCTGTGTCGTTGTATGGCTTTTTATGTCAGTATAAATTATACAATGAATACTTCTTTTAGTCAATTATCTTTTGAATATCTTTCGACAAAACTCAATGATAATGCTGATAAAAGGTAACAGAAACAATAAAAGTTACTGAAAAATAATAAATTTAGATAAAGTTTTAAAAAATGCTTGCATTTTTGTTTTACGAGTGATATAATCAAACCATAGATAATAGCACGAGTATTAAAGGAGGCAATCTTAATGAAAAAAGCATTATCTGTATTTTTAGCAATCTTGATGATCTTTGCATCATTGTCTGTAGGCGTAAGTGCAGAAGGTATTACAAATCCCGAAGGCAAAACAGAGTATCATCAGTGGGGCGCAGCAACTGAAGATCAGTGTGTTATGCGTTTCTATCTTAACTCAGGTACAATGAAGTACGCTATGCCCGTTTACAATCTTGAATCAGGTTCAACAAAATGGTCATATGAGGAAAACATTTCAGGTACTTGGGACAAGGTTCCGATGAGAGCTGACGAAATGAGAGATGGCGACATCATCACATTCCCGACTGTTGTTCCTCCTGCAAATCAGCAGTTTGACGGTTGGTATTGCCGTGAAGATGGCATTACATACGGTGCTAACGGTATTTATGTGATTCCTGAAGGTTCAGCAGGCAAAATGCTCAGCTTTGTTGCTATGTACAGTGTAGCAGTAGTTGAAGACACAAGTTCAAATATCTTCGGTATTCTTTCAAAGGTATTCGGCACAATTCTTGGCTTGCTCATGTTCAGCGGTAATGTTGACGAAGGTGTTGCATTCGTTGAAAAGATGCTTGGCGGTATCTTCAGCTGATTTAAGCTAAGACAATAATTTAAAACTCAAACCGGCGGACAAGTTGTTCCGTCGGTTTTTTTCGGTGTACTACTTACCTTGTATTCTCTTAAACCTTTACATTGTGCTAACGGCAAATTTGTATCGATGTCTTTCGGGACATCTTGAAGTATCTCTTCGTCAAAAATGCAAGCGTTTTGACAACTGTCTTGACTGCCATCTCTGTAGGTGCTTTTGGACTGCGTCCAAAGGTATCCACCAGACCTTGCCTTTTTACACGTTTGTTCTCATATGGCGATAATCTTTTAAGTTAAGACATCATCATCATTGTAATCATAACTTCATAAATAATGCGGACAGAATCTTCATATAAGTGAGATCCTGTCCGCATATTGATATTGTGAAAACTATTTTATTTGAGGCTTGATATATATTCAGCCATTTCACCGACTGTTTTGTATTTAACAAAATCAGCCGGCTGAAGTTCTACACCGATAACTGTTTTGATTTCTGAAATCATGCAAACGGTGTCAAATGAACTTAGACCTAAATCTTGCTTGAAACGTGCGCTTTCGGTGATTGCATCGTCAAGTTCAACGTAGTTTTCGATAACATTGATAAGTTCCTGAATCATGCTTTTTCTCTCTCCTCTTTTGTTACTGCTGTTTTTTCAAGAATGTCGCCGACTTTAACATCGACATTTTCAGCGCCTATAAGTAATGTTTCACGCAGTTTTTTATAGAACACTTTAAGGTCATATGATGGGTCGGGATCAGTTTTATATTCAAAAATGAACTGCAATCCGCCGTCGCTTGCTCTGTGCTTGATTGTGATATAAAGCGGAATCATTGATGCTCCGTTGTTATACCAAATGCCTTGAGCAGATTTTGCGGTTTCCTCATCCACGTTAGGTGTAATCATGAGTGGCTGATAGGAAAGACCAACGCTGTCATAAGTTGAGTCACCCTTAGCATCAGCAGGCATTGATTTATGGCGAACAGCAAGCATTTCTGCAAAGCTAAGGCTGCAATGCTGATACATTTCATTCTGAACAGCTTCAATCTCCTCAACAGCTTCTTTGAAAGTCTTGTCGGGAGTAATTATACTTCTCATCGGGAAGAAATTGATTCTGATACCGCCTGATTTCTTTTCGGCAATCGAGCCGCGGCGGTTGACGATCATCTTGAAAGAAACATCCTCTTCATTATCGTTGAAAACAGAAAGCGCACTGCGGACACCCATTGAAAGAACAGCACAGATGGAAAGTGAATTTTCATCGCACATGTTCATGATTTTGTTGGTTTCCTCTGCACTCATATCAAACATGAGAACGTTTGCGGCAGGAGAACCGCCATGAATGTCAGCATATCTGTGTTCGGGATGCTCTTTTCTTTGCTCCTTAAGTCTGCTGTTGAGCATATAGTCAGTGAAAATCGGCTCAGTTGTTTTTGCAAGTGAATCGAACCAATACTGCTGGTCAATTTGATATTGCTCTGATTTGAGATATGCAAACTCAGTCATCAGTGTGGGTATGTATGGACGCATAGGCTTCGGATACTTTCTGCCCTGTGTTTTGTGAAGATATATCTCCATTATGTCAGTAAGGAAAACTTTTGTTGAGAAAGCATCCATTGCAAGATGCTGAAGTTTAAACAAAATTCCATTTGTGTTATCAGCAAGTTTGACAAGCCAGATTTTATGCAGTTCGCAATTAAACATCGGAACAGGGCCGACTGCATGCTTTGCAAGTTCTTTATGAGCCTGTTCAAGCGGCATGTCGCTATAGTCAAGTGTATCAATCACAATTTCTGTTTTGGGAGCGATGTACTGCAAAACTTTATACTGCTCATCAGGTATGAAACGAAGGCGCATTGTTTCGCAACGTTCAATTGCTTCATAAATTGACTCACGCATAACATCAAAGTCCATGCCGCCTTTCCAGTAGTAGCCGGAACCGATGTTGTTGATCGGATAGTCAGCACCGTATTGGATTGACATGTATAACATGAATTGTTGTGGGGTTGCTAAGGGGTATGCTGTTACTGTTTCGCCGTTAGGCAAAGTCTTTTGAATCATTTTATCATATCCTTCCTTCGCTGAGTCGCCGCTGTTTTTACACGGTACCGACTTGCATGCAATTTTATGTAAATGCGTACGCATTTAACCTATTATATTAGATCAGTGCTGAAAATAAAATGATGATCTTTTGAGCTTGCCTGTTGATGTTCTTTCAAACGGAATTTTTCTGATTTCATAGGAATCAATCTGCCTGTCTGAGGGAGAATCGAGGTTAACTCGGTCAACAATTTTTTCAATTTCAGCATCAATATCTTCAATGCCTTGAGATGCGGCAAGGTCATAGTTAGGATAAATTTCAGCAAATATTCTATCGTTCTTTGCATAAACAACAAGTTCTTTGATTATTATATCGTCAAGGAATTTGTTTTCAATTTCTTCCGGCGAAATGTTTTCACCGTTTGAAAGAATAATAAGATTCTTTTTTCTGCCAAGGAGATAGAGATGATCGCCATCCAGTCTGCCAAGGTCGCCTGTATGAAGATATCCGTTATTGTCCAGAACTTCAGCGGTTTCATCCGGCATTTTATAATAGCCGAGCATCAGTGACGGTCCTTTAATGAGAATCTCTCCGTCGTCGGCGATCACAAGTTCATCAACACCTGTGAGTTTTCCGGTTGAATATTTGCACTCTTCGGAAAAATCGGTTGTTGTAACTCTAGCGCTGGTTTCGCTCATTCCGTAGCCTGTTCTGACAGCGATGCCGTAATCTTCAAAAGAATCAATCAAAGTCGGGCTGAGGAAAGCACTGCCCGAAAGAATGCGCTTGAAGTTTTTGCCGAAGATACTTTCTGCTGCTTCTCTTTTTGTAAGCTGGGGATTTCTGCGTTCGAGAATTTTAATTTTTGTGAGCATTGACTGAATGAGGGAGGGAACCATTCTCATTGCAGTCGGCTGGAACAGCAGAAGATTCTTATAAAGATTAACAAGTGCTCCGTTAATGCAGAGAGTACCTCCGTCATAAAGCGTTTTGAGTACATCACAGTTATAGCAAAATACATGATGCATCGGCAGCATTGAAAAGCTGACATCATCGTTTTCCATTGCGAAAGCGTCATAGCATGTATTCTTGGCGATGCCGCGGTTTGAAAGCATAACACCTTTTCTGACACCTGTTGTGCCCGATGTGAAAATCAAAAGAGTCATTGCGTCCGGGTCAACTTCAAAATCCGAAAGCGATGCATATTCTGACTGAGAGTTATATTTTTCATATACATCGGCAAACCATTGCCAATCTCCAAGAGAAACGATTTTTTTAAGGCCGCTGTATCTGCTTTGAATTTCCTTTGCCTTATCAGCGAATTCCTCTTCGCAGAAAAGCATCTCAATGTCCGCTCTTTCAAAAAGTTCGCATGCTTCATCAACGCTGATGTTTGGGTCAAACGGAACAGCAACGTTTCCGCTGAAGATTATACCTGTAAGGCAGGTGACATATTCATAGCTTGTTTTTCCGAGAAAGGCAATGTGCTTTCTTTGCGTATCAACCGAACGGATATATCTGCAAACAGAAAGGCAGTCCTCATGAAATTCAACAAAACTTTTTGAACACATTTCATCTCCGTGAAAAAAACGCATGAAATCTTTATTGCCATATTTGTCCGCACCGTATTCAATAAGCTGTCTGATTGTGATTATGTTTTCAGTCATGATTTAACCTCTGTCAGATACTTTCTTTTAATTTTGAGAGTTGTGGTTTTCGGGAACTCTGTATCTCTGGTTGTTACCTTGCGAATACGCTTATATGTGGGCAGAGTTTTGTTCAGAGCATTAACATCAGCCTGGAGTCTGTCTTTCGCATCAGGGAATTCATCATCTTTGAGATAGAATTCAGCCGCAATAACATCTGAGTCGTCCTCATAAACCATAACTTCTTTGATATATTCAAGTTTACTGATAAGTTTATCTTCAAGTTCTTCGGGAGCAACGTTTTTGCCGTTTGAAAGAACGATAAGATTCTTCTTTCTGCCGACGAAGAACAGATATCCTTCATCATCCATGTAGCCGAAGTCACCCGTTTTGAACCATTCACCGTCAAATACTGATGCGGTAGCTTCCGGGTCTTCGTAGTAGCCGACCATGACGTTTTCGCCGCGAACATAAATTTCACCAACACCGTCTTCGTCAGGTTCATTGATTTTGATTTCACAGCAGGGGAGAGCCTTACCGCATGAACCTATTTTATGATTTTCAAAAGTGCATGTTGAAACACCCGGAGCACACTCGGTTGTGCCGTATGCGCCGAGGATGGGGATACCGAACTCTTCAAGGCCGACTTCATATTTCGGGTCAAGATATGCGCCGCCGACAACGATGTATTCAAGCTTGCCGCCAAGACCGTCAATGATATCTTTGAACAGTTTTCTTCTAACGTCAATGCCAAGCTTAAGCAGGAAGTTGCTGAGTTTAAGGCCTTTTCTGAGTTTGTCAGCCTTACCGCTTTGTTCTGCAGTGCGCCAAATAGTTTTGTAAATTGTTTCGGCAAGAACTGGAACACCTGCGATATTCTGCGGATGATATGTTTTCATATCGTGCGGAATATCCTTAAGGCTACGGCAGATGTAACCCCACGGATGGAAAATATTGCTCAAAAGCAGTGCGCTTGCCCATGCGAACAGATGGTTCATCGGCAAAAATCCGATTGCATTTTCGCCTTGAAGAACCTTAGCGGAAGAAATTGCACTTGCGGCGATATTTTTGTGGCTGAGCATAACACCTTTGCTTTTGCCTGTTGTGCCGGAAGTGAAAATGATTGTTGCAAGGTCCTCAGGCACAGGAGGATTATCAAGATAACTCTTGTTGCCTGCGTCAAGGTCTGCATGTCCTTCCTTAACAAGATCGTAGAAGTTTTCCATCTTTATGTAATTTGTGATAACAACATTATCGTTGTCTTTCATTTTCTGAATTGCGCTTTCAAATTCTCTTGTGTAGAAAATGGCATCGCACTTACTTCTTACCATGATTTCAACAATATCATCGTCCATGAGTTTAGCATCAATCGGAAGAAGAATGTTTTTGCTTGTCATAACAGCATAGAAGCAAACGACCCAATAATAGCTGTTTTCGCTGAGGATGGCAACTTTTTTGCCGTCAAGGCCGCTTTTATAGAGATACTGACCGATACCGACAGTTTCATGCCATACCTCATTGAAGCTTTTTGTCACTTCCTGCTTTTTTTCGAGATAAACATACTGAGGTTTGTCACCGCCTATGGTATGACCGTTACGAATGATTTCATCAACTGTTTTAAGTTCGGGTACTTGTTGATAAGGATGTTTATATTTTGTCTTCAATTTTATCTCTCCTTTTTATGCTGAAACAGCAATAATTCGCTAATTAACCTATTATCGCTTATTATACACCAATATAATTGATAGGTCAACAGTTTATAAATAAAAAAGTTAACAAAAAAATAAAATGTGTAACAATTTTTAAACAGTGTAACAATTTTAACAGCGTGTTTTGTGGAGCGTACGCGATTTTATCAGACGATACGACTATGTTTGTCGATTAGTGGGCTTGGTTTGATTATATGATGCGGGGGAGATTGTGCGTAACGGTAAGATGTCGTCCGCAGAGTGCTTGCGCACGGCTCATATTGCGTTGGAGGAGAGTGTGTGGCGGTAAGATTGAGTCCGCAGAAGAAGCAGGAATGTGATTTTCGATATTAAAAATTTGATTGCTTTTTGTTGGAAAATGTGGTATAGTGAAAATAATAGATTTTGGAGGGTGAAGAAATGAAAAACACAAAAAGAATCATAGCGTTGCTTTTGGTTGTGCTCACATTGTTCACATGTGCGCCGATGTCAGCTTTTGCAGTGACACAAAACAATGCCGGCAATGTGGAAACAGAAACAGCCTATGCCGATGATACGGGTATGGGTAAAATTCTCAATAACCTTATTGATGAAAAAACTGAGAATGATAAAGGTTACATAATTTCTGACTTGACGGTGGAAGATAAAACTGCAACCGTTAAAATGAATGTGCTTGCAGACTGTAATCTTGTTGTTGCAGTTTATGATGAAGATGATTTGCAAATGCTCGGCACAGGAATAAAGCAAGTTGAATTTGACGAAAACGAAGAAGAAACTGTTATTGATGTCGACATTGAAATTGACACAATGCCTAGAAGATTCCTTGTTAAAGCATTTCTGCTTGATGAAAACAATCATGCGCTTTGCGAAGAATTCACTTGCAATACATATACAACCATGTATCAGGAATTTCTCAATACCACTCCCGATGATTTTGAAAACAAAGAAATCATCAGCATGGACGCAACACAGGACGATTTCGGTGTTTTGAATGATGATGTTGTTGCGTCGGCTTATGACAGCAAAATGACATATACCTATGATGCAGATACAAGCACATATGTTTTCAAAAATGCAATTGATGAAATTAAAAAGCTGAAAACAGGCGACGTGTTTTATTATGTATTAAGTGAAGAACTCGGTGACTTTTTGCTGTTTAAAGTTAAAAGCATCAAGGTTGATTCTTCAACCGTCACAATTGTTGAAGATGAAGATATTTCACTTGCAGACGCTTTTCAGTTCTTGAGAATTGATGAGGGTGCAGATTTCAGCGATGTTGAAATTGATGAAGATGAACTCGGTTCAGCATTGGAGATTGATAAAACTACACAGGCGAAAAAATCAGTTAAACGAAAAGCAGAAGTTGATAAAAACGAAAGCAAATCATTCAGTACTTCGCTGAAAGTAAGCTGGCCGAAAAAGGAATCAGATGATAAAGAAGCATGGAAAATGAATTGGAAAATTTCAGGCTCAATCGGTTATACACTTGAAGCAAGCATAAGACTTTATTATGATGTGCGCTGGGGTAAAGATTTCTATGAGTTTAAAACAGAACTGAAACATAGGGTCGATTTTAAAATCAGCGTCAGTGGAAAAACGCCTGATCTTAAGGATAAATTCAATATTCCAATCGGTGGAAAGAGCGGTATACCCATAGGTATTTTTAATCTTTACATAAAGGTTTATCCTGTTGCAGAACTGTCCGGTTCTATTGATATGTTTAGCTTTACTGTGTTTTCCACAAATACGGTTTCCATTACTGATTCCGATGGATTGAAGAAAGATAACACCGTAACTAAAGCATTTTCAGACCCTCAAATTGGTAAAACAAAAATAACAATCAAAGTCGGAATCGGTGTTGAGGCAGAATTCGGATGGAAAAAAGGTAAGGAGGATTCAGACGGACTCAGTAAATTGGTTGCGTCAATCTCACTTGATGTGAAAGCATATTTAAAAGCAGAATTAAAACCATCGCTTATCGGTGTGCTGACGGATAAACTGCATGAGTGCACATTTTGCCTTGACGGTGAGTTGGGCGGAGTTGTTGAGGGTACTGTTAGCGCAAAACTGAAAATCATTTCAAAGAAGCTAAGCTGGTCATGGGATGCAATCAGTCTTAGCAAAAATTGGAATATTGGTGAGATGTATATATCTATCGGTTCTAACGGCTTCAAAATAGGTATGGGTAATTGCCCTAATATATATCATAAGGTTACTGCTGTTGTTAAAAATACGAATAGCGAACCGATTAAGGACGCAACGGTTTCATCTGAAACAGGACGCTGTGATGCTGACGGAAGTGAAAAATATAAAGATAAATCAATGAAAACCGATAAAGACGGAAAGGCTGATTTATATTTCAATAAAGGTGAGCATGAGGTTAAGGTTGAAGCTTTAAGTTACATGGGCAGAAGTCTAGAATTTAAAATTATTGAGAACGAAAAGGATATAGAATTTAAACTTCGCAAATTGCCAAAAGAAGCTGAGGACGCATTCGAATATAATGGTCATTATTATAAAGTATATGATGAAGCAATGACGTGGTCAGAAGCTGTTGCATATTGTGATAATATTGATGGACATTTGATAACTATTACATCGCGTGAAGAACAGAATTTTGTTTATAGTATTATAAAGAACATGACTAAGGGGACATATTGGCTTGGTGCTACAGACTATGACCATGAGGGCGAATGGACATGGGTAACCAATGAGAAGTTTTCATATTCAAATTGGGATGCAGGTGAACCAAACAATGGCAACGGTGGAATAGAGCACTATGCTGAAATGTACAGAAGTAGAGGTACATGGAACGATGGAGAACATGATGGAGATTATGGGGTATGTTCACTATCAAATCACGGTCTGATATGCGAATGGGATTATGTTAACTTTGATTCAAAATCAACTAAATCAATATCAAAGAAACCATCAAAAGCATTTAATATTAGTTTAAATAATTCAGAGAGTTCTGTTATTAAAGTTGAATATTTTGAAAACGCAGTTCCGGGTGAAGAATATGTATTTCTTGCAGTAAAAGATAAAACAGCAGAAAACTTGCTGGCTGTTGATAACCTGATGTACATTGACCAGAAAACAGCCGAAAGCAACACCGTTGAGTTCACATATATACCGAAAGATGTAACGGCAGAGTGTGAAGTGTTGATTATTGGCAAATGCAATCATGATTATGACTCCGAAGTGACAGAAAAGGCAACCTGCACCCAAGAGGGAACAATGACATATACATGTTCTCTTTGCGGTGATACATACACAGAAGTTATAGCAAAATCAGAGCATGCATATGAAACCGTAACAGAAAAAGCAACCTGCACAAAAGAGGGCAAAACCTATCAGCAGTGCAAAGTCTGCGGAAACAAAACGGGTGAAAAGCAGCTTGCAAAACTTGCCCACACCTATGACAACGGCAAGATAACCAAAGCCGCAACCTGCAAAGAAACAGGAGTTAAAACCTACACCTGTAAAAACTGTAATGCAACCAAAACTGAAACAATTGCAAAAACAACAAAGCACACGCTCAAAACCACAACCACCAAAGCGACAACAGCTAAAGCAGGCAAAACCGAAACAAAATGCACAGTCTGCGGAACAGTGACAAAAACGGTTGCAATTGCAAAAGTATCAA